>NZ_CP011389.1:1845000-1885000 GCF_001007995.1 Deinococcus soli (ex Cha et al. 2016)
CATGGCCGTCAGGGCCGGGGCCACGCCGATTCCGCTGATCCCGGCCTCGCGCAGAGCGGGCACGGCGTTCGCCAGGGCCGACAGCGGCGCGATCAGCAGGCCCAGCAGGGCGAGGCTGGGCAGCGTCTGCACGGCGTTCGCCACGCCCAGCACGGCGTCCGCGACCCGCGCGCGACCCGCCGCCCACACCGCCAGCGGCACCCCGATCAGCACCGACAGGCCCAGCGCGCTCCCCACCAGCCGCAGGTGCTGCCCCAGTTCCTGCACCCAGCGCGGCCCCTCGTTGCGACCCTCGACGAGCACCGACCAGTCCGCCAGGTGCCCGCCCAGCAGCAGCGCCAGCGCGGGCGGCAGCCACAGCCACGCCACCCAGCGGCGCTCCGGCAGGGCCAGACCGGCCGCGTAGGCCGCGACCCCCGCCCCCAGCAGGTACAGCCACACGCCGCTGGCCGCACTCGCCCGCGCGAAGTCCGCCTGATCGGTCAGCGCCGCCGCCGTGCGCCCGCCCAGCAGCCACACGCCCAGCAGCAGCGCCAGCGTGGCGGGCAGCCACACCAGCCCGCGCCGCCAGTGCCCGACGACAGCGGGAAGCAGCGCCAGCGCGGCCGCCAGCGCCACCCACGCGGGCGGCAGCCGCAGGTACTCGCCGGGCGCCAGCCGGTTCGGGCGCAGCAGCACCCACGGCAGCCACGCCCCCGCCAGCATCGGCAGCGCCGCGAGCCACAGCACCAGCCGCACGTCCCGGCGCGCAGCAGCAGGGGCAGGAGCCTGCGCCCCTGCCCCGCCGTCACGCCGCGCCGTCCTCACCACCGGGCCCAGCGCGGCGGGCGCATCACTTGATCAGCCCCTTGCCCTTCAGGTACTCGCGCGCCACGTCCTGCGCGGTGCGGCCCTCCAGCGCCACCCTGGCGTTCAGGCCCTGCAGGGTGCTCTGACTGAGCGTGGCGAACGTCTTGTTCAGGATGGCCTCGACCTGAGGGTTCGCCTTCAGGGTCGCCGTGCGGATGATCGGCGCGGGCTGGTATACCGCCTGCGCGCCCTTGGGATCCTTCAGCGCGACCAGCTTCAGGGCCGCCAGGGTGCCGTCGGTGCCATAGGCCATGGCGGCGTTCACGCCGTTCGTGCCGCTGGCCGCCGCCTGCTGCGTCTGGGGCGGCGTCGCCCCGGCCAGCACCAGCTTCTGCTCGGCCTTCAGCTTGAAGCCGTACGTCTCCTCGAAGGCGGGCATGGTGTCCGGGCGGTTGAAGAACTCCGGGCTGCCCGCCATCTTCAGCTTCCCGCCGCCATTGACGTACCTGGCGAGGTCCGCGACGCTGCTCAGCTTGGCGCTCTGGGCCAGCGCCTGCGGCACCGCGATCACCCAAGTGTTGTTCACGTTGGCGGGCCTGAGCCACGTCACGCCGTTCCTGCTGTCGAGCTGGCGCGCCAGGCCGTAGATCGTGCCGGGGTTCCCGGCCTGCTTGGCGCTGATCTTCGCCTTCGGGAAGAGGTACACGGCGTTGCCGGTGTACTCGGGGTACACGTCGATCTCACCGGCCAGGATCGCCTTGCGGTTCACGCCGGTGTCGCCCAGGTTCGTCTTGTCGGTCACGTCCAGCCCGGCGTTGCGCAGGGTCAGGACGATCATCTGCCCCAGGATCTGCGCCTCGGGGTCGAGCTTGCTGCCCACCACGATGGCCTTCGCGGACGCCGAACCCAGCGCGCCCGCCGTCAGGAGGGCCGCACCCAGCAGGGCCACGCGATTCAGTTGACGATGTCTCATGGGTGCAACGTACCCGCCCGCCCCTGACCCCCCGGTGGGGCAGGTCACAAAACCGCCCCGCACCGGCAGGGCGTAAAGGTTTCTTAAACCAACCCGGGTGCGCCCCTCAGCGCTGCTGCGACTCGTCCAGCCCCACCCCGAACCCCTGGTCCAGCAGCGAGTCGTTGTACGTGCGGAACGCCAGCATCGTCTGCGTGCGCGTGATGCCCTCCACCTTGCGCAGGTGCCCGGTCACCACGTCGTCCAGATCCTCGTAGCGCGTCAGTTTCAGGATCGCCACGATGTCCCACTCGCCCGTCACCGAGTACACCTCGCGGACACTCGGGACGCCCGCCAGCGCCTCGGCGGTCTCCTGCACGCGCTGCCGCTCGGCCTGCACCATCACGATCGCTGTCACCATGCCCGCCATTGTGCGCCGCGCGCCCGCTGCGGCACAACAAAGGCGGCGCGACAAAAAGGCCGCGCCCCTTCCCGGTACGGGAGGGACGCGGCCAACAGCGGACGGGTTACAGCACCAGCAGGATCGGCTGCTCCAGCGTCCCGGCCACCTGCGCCAGGAACTGTGCCGCGCGCGCCGCGTCCACGTCGCCGTTCAGCGTCAGGGCCGCGCGGCCCCCCTGCACGCGACCCACGCTGAGCGTCGTCGTGTGCGGGAAGTGCAGGTCGTCCAGGTCCA
The DNA here is from genome assembly GCF_001007995.1 of Deinococcus soli (ex Cha et al. 2016). Taxonomy (NCBI): domain Bacteria; kingdom Thermotogati; phylum Deinococcota; class Deinococci; order Deinococcales; family Deinococcaceae; genus Deinococcus; species Deinococcus soli (ex Cha et al. 2016). The sequence continues at coordinate 1,847,439 of NZ_CP011389.1, forward strand.
TCGCTCCGGCGTCCACGACCAGCAGGTCCGGCGTGCCGCCAAACGCCCCGGCGTCCAGCGCGTCGCGCAGGCTGCCGCTGCCCGCAGACAGTGCGCCGCCGTCGGCGTGCACCGCCACACTGCCCAGTCCCAGGGTGTCCGCGTGACGCTGCGCCGCGCGCGCCACCAGCAGCGCCAGCGGCAGGTCACGCGAGAGTGCCGCCGTCACCTGACCACGCAGGTCATGCAGGGCCGCCACGTCCGCGTCACGGCGCAGGTACGCGCCGAACCACACGCCGCTTGGCGGCATCGCCGCTGCGGGTGCCACGGGTGCAGGCACCGCTGCCACGGGTGGCGCCACCTCGGGCTCGCTGACGGCGGGCGTCTCGAGCTCGGGCTGCGCCGCCTGCGGTTCCGCGACGTCCGCCTGGGCGGCGACCGGCTCGGCAGACACCGGCTCGGGCTCGGCCACAACAGGTTCGGCAGAGACCGGTTCGGCGGCAGGGAGTTCAGCGGCAACGGGGTCAGCGGCGAGGGGTTCAACCGCTTCCGGTTCGGCCTCGACAGGTGCGGCCGCCACGTCCGGCGTCCCGGTGCTCGTGTCCGCACTGCTTGTATCGCCAGTGCTCATGTCCTCGGCGCTTTCCTCGGCCTGCGCGGCGACCGGTTCGGGCTCGGCGACCGGCGCTTCGGCGGGCATCTCGGTGGGCACTGCGGGTTCAGTGACCTCGTCGGCCGGCTGCGCCCAGGCCGCATCGGCGGCCTGACGACCGTCCGTCCAGGCGGTGGCGGGCGCCTCCACCTCGGGCATGTCCGGCGTGGCAGGCGTGTGGGTGACCGGGGCGGGGGTGGGCTCGGGCGCCGGGGCGGGCGCCTCGGCCGGCTTCTGGTACAGGCGCGAGAGCAGGCTGCCCAGACCGGCCGCCAGACCACCGGCCGCCGCCGGAGCTGCCGCTGCGGCGGGCACCTCGGGCTGGACCGGCGCCGCGACCGGTTCGGGTTCGGCCACTGCGACGGGCTCGGGCGCGGCCAGTGTGGGTTCACTTGGCGTGGGCTCGACCGGTTCAGGCTCGGTCATCTCGGCCACGGCGGGCGCGGGCGCCTCGAAGCTCGGGGCGGCCGTCACCTCGGGCGCGGGCATGCTGAAGGCCGGCGCGGCCACCTCGGGCGTGTGGACGGGGGCCACGTGGGCGGGTTCCTCGTCCTCCAGTTCGAACTCCAGCGCGTCCTCATCGAGGCTGGTGCTGCTGGGGCTCCCGGTGACCGGGGCGGGCGCCGCCGCGCGGGTCTGCTCCACGAACGCGGTCAGGTCGGTGTCCACCCCGGCGCGGCTGAGCATGTCCGCACTCATGCCCGCGCGGCCCAGCATGTCGGCCGTGGGGACTTCCTCGCCGTTCCAGTCGGGCGGGGGCAGATCGACGGGCGTGTCGGGCGGATCTTCCTCACCGCTCATGACGCGCGACAGGTAGTTCAGGATGTCCTGTTCGACAATCTGACCCCCGGCGCCCGAACCCTGCATTTTCTGCCAGTCAATCCCGTTCGCTTCTGCCAGAATCTTGGCGAGCGGAGCAATCCGATCCATTCATTTCCCCCTTTGTGCGCCACATTGTAAGCGACTTCCTGATGGTGTGACGCGGGTTTTTCCCCACTGCCGGGCCCGGCAGGAGGCATGCGAACGCAACCACGCGCATGCAGGCATGCTTCAGCCTGCCCCGGCGCGTCTGACAGCGTTCTTTCAGGGGGGGCACCTGCCCCGCGCGGCGGGTGCTACGCTGCGGGGCGACCCGCGCCCAGGAGCAGGGAGGCACACAGGAGGCGCCCGCCGCCCCCGGGCGCCACAACAGGAGTGATATGCAGATACTTGAGGAGATGCAGTCGCGCGGCCACGAGGCCCTGACGCTGCTTCATCACGCGCCCAGCGGCCTGCGCGCCGCCCTGGCCGTGCATTCCACCGTGCTGGGCCCCGCCATTGCCGGCGTGCGCCTGCGCGAACAGGACGAGGACCTCGCCATCCGCGGCGCGCTGGCGCTGTCCGAGAGCCTGACGCTGAAAGCCGCGCTGGCCGGTCTGAACTACGGCGGCGGCGCCTGCGTCCTGATGACGCCCGAGTGCGGCATGGACGACCCGCACGCCAGAGAGGCGCTGTTCCGCGCGCTGGGCCGTCAGGTGCGGCCCATGGAGGCCCGCGTGGTCCTCACCGAGGACATCGGCGTGAGTCCCGCCGACATCGCCTTCGTGGCGCAGGAAACCCGCTCCACCCTGGGGATGCACACCGACACCAGCGCCGTCACCGGTTACGGCGTGTACCGCGGCATGAAGGCCGCCGCGCGCTTCGCGCTGGGCAGTGAAAGCATGCGCGGCGTGCGCGTTGCCATCCTGGGCGTCGGTGCAGTGGGCCGCACCCTGGCCGCGCACCTGCACCGCGAGGGCGCCCGCCTGACGGTCGCCGACGACCGTCCCGAACGCGCCGAGGCGCTCGCCGAGGATCTCGACGGGGTCACGGTCGTGAGCTGCGACCAGATTCTCGACGTGCCGTGCGACATCCTGGCGCCCTGCGGGTACGGCCACTCCATCCGCAGCACCGACGTGCCCCGCCTGCAGTGCCGCCTGATCGCCGGCGGCGAGCACCATCCCCTGACCCGCCGCGGCGAGGACGCCGTGAAGGAAGCCGGGATCGTGTACATGCCGGACTTCGCGATCAACTCGGCGGGCCTGATCGCCGCCGCGACCGACCTCGACATGAACCAGGCGGCCGAACGCGTCTACCAGACGGTCGGGCGCATCACGGCCGCCGCCGAGCAGTACGGCAAGGCCCCCCACGTCGTCGCGCGGAAGATGGCCGAGCGGCGCATCGCCCTGATCGGCAGCCTGGGCGGCGCCGGCACCTGGAGACACGCATGAGTCTTCCCTTCGTGATCGGCGTGGCCGGCGGTTCCGGCAGCGGCAAGACCACCGTCACCCGCCGCGTCGTGGACACCGTCGGGCAGGGCGGCGTGGCCGTCCTGAACCAGGACAACTACTACCGCAACCAGGACGACATTCCCTTCGAGGCGCGCCTGAAGACGAACTACGACCACCCGGCCGCGTTCGACTGGACGCTGCTGCGCCAGCACATCGACGCGCTGCTCTCGGGCGTGCCCATCGACATGCCCGAGTACGACTTCACGCGCCACACCCGCGCCGCGCACACCACCACCGTCCTGCCCGCGCCGGTCGTGGTCCTGGAGGGCTTCTTCGCGCTGTACGACGAGGCGCTGCGCGACCGCATGCACCTGAAGGTCTTCGTGGACGCCGACGCGGACGTGCGCTTCATCCGCCGCCTGCTGCGCGACACGCAGGAACGCGGCCGCACGCCCGAGAGCGTCATCGAGCAGTACCTGGAGTACGTGCGCCCCATGCACCTGAGCTTCGTGGAACCCACCAAACGCTACGCGGACGTGATCATCCCGCACGGCGGCATGAATGAACCCGCGCTGGACATGCTCGCCGCGCGCATCCGCACCACCATCTGATCTGAACTCCGCCTGACTGGTCTCCACCGTCCGCGCGGACGCGACCCGTGCAGCCGCCCCGCAGCACAGGGGTGCCGCGCCCCTGCGGGCATGGCGTCGGCAGACCGGAAGCCGCGAAAGGCCCGGGTGAGCCCCCCCCGCGCCTGTCCCGCTGCCCCCGGGCGGCGGGGCGGCACTTTCGGGGGATGACGCCCGACCCGGGCGGGCGCCACCCTGAAAGGCGCCGCGCCCGCGCGACCAGACCCTGACCTTAGGATGTGCCCTGTGACCCAGCCCGCCCCCCCCACCCCGCCTGCCCCGCCCGCCGGGCCGGGCCTGACCGTCCCGCCCGCCTCCCGGCACCGCCTGACGCCGCTGCTGCTGGGCCTGATCCTCCTGAGCGCCATTCCCGCGCTGATCCTCGCCGTGCAGCGCGTCCAGCACGAGCAGGCGCAGAAGACGGCCGCGCTCGTCATGGACTACCCGGCGGTCGTCACGCAGGCCCGCCGCTTCGGCCGTGACCCGCTGGACCTGCTGGCCGAGTACCAGCGCCAGGGCATCAACGGCGTCGGCATCTACGAGGACGTCATCGGGAACCTCGCGCAGCGGGGCGAGGTGTACCTGAAAAGTGGCGCCGATCTGCGCGCCGAGACCGGCGACGCCGCCGTCAGCCCACGCAACTTCTACCTGCGTTCCCTCAAGCCCGGCGTGGCCGAGTCGCTCCCGGCGCGGTACACCATCCCCACCCGCACCGTGCAGGTCGCCGGGCAGACCTGGACCGAGTGGCCCACCGACCCCACCTTCCTGCCGGTCGGACCGGACGAGGCGCTGATCGGGACCCTGAAGTCGCGCGGGTTCATGCTCGTGTACCGCCCCTACGCGGACGACGCCGTGCGCGAGCCCGGCGCGGACTGGCCCGACGTGCCCTTCGTGATCTTCAACGGTGAGGAAGTCATCGGCGCGCGCACCCCGGAACTCCTCGCGAAGATCAACGAGCGTCTGGGCCAGCGCGTGCCCGCCCTGATCGAGGCGACCCCGCAGCGCGGCCTGGATACCCTGATCGCCACGCACGGCGCGGCGCGCACCTTCAGCGTGAACCCCGCCTGGCAGCAGCGTCTGGACCCCATCACGCTGGCCAGCAAGTACAACCTCGCCGCGCGCGAACGCAGCATGCGCCTGCTGTACGTCCGTCCCTACCCGACGATCAACGAGACCAGCGACCTGCTGAGCCGCACCAGCGACCTGCTCAAAAAATCCGGCGTGACGGTCACGCAGCCCGTCATCGAACCCTTCCGCGAGAACGCCCTGCTGCGCACCCTGAGCCTGATCGGGCCCGTCGCGGCGCTGCTGCTGCTGGGCCTGAGCTACCCCCTGGTGCGCCTGGGCCTGCTGATCGCCGCCGCCAGCGGCGCCCTGGCGCTGGTCATGAACAGGTTCGATCCCTACGCCGGGGTCGCCCTGATCGCCGCCGTGACCTTCCCCGCGCTGGGCCTCGTGCTGCGCCGCGCGCGTGTCAGCGACTGGTTCGTCGCGACCGGCCTGAGCCTGACCGGCGTGCTGTTCGTGTCCGCGCTGGGCGCCACGAAGGACAGTGTGCTGGGCCTGGACCCCTTCCGCGGCGTGGGCCTGACCCTGCTGCTCCCGCTGCTGCTCGTCGCCGCGAGCTTCCTGCCGCGCCAGGACCTGCGCAAAACCATCCAGGACGTCTACAACGCTCCCATCAAGCTGGGGGACATCCTGATCATGGCCCTGGCCGCCGGAGTGTTTGCGCTGGTCTTCCTGCGCCGCGGCAACGCCACCGGCGCCAGCGTCAGCGATACCGAGGCGAAGATCCGCCAGGACCTGCAGGACACCCTGGTCCGCCCCCGCTTCAAGGAGATGGCCGGGCACCCCCTGGGTATCGTCGGCCTGAGCGGCACGCTCCCCGGGTACTTCGGCGCGCTGCTGATCCTGGGCGGCGTCGTCGGGCAGTCCAGCATCCTGAACACCTTCAGCCACTTCCACACGCCGCTGCTGATCAGCGCCCAGCGCTGCTTCCTGGGCCTGGGCGTGGGACTCATCGCCGGTCTGATCGCCGTGCAGGTCGTGCGCGCCGCGCTGCACCTGTGGCGCACGCACGGCCAGGCCCCCGCCGAGGTCCGCGCGTGAAGGTCACCGTCAGCGGCTACTACGGCTTCGGCAACACCGGCGACGAGGCCATCGCGCTGGCCATCACCCGCGAACTGCGCAAGTACGGCGCTCAGCCCCTGCTGCTCTCGAACACCCCCGAGGAGACCGCCCGCACCTACGACTGCGACAGCGAGGCCCGCATGCAACCCGCCGCGCTCCTCGGCGCGCTGCTGCGTTCGCAGGTGGTGCTCTCGGGTGGGGGCGGACTGCTGCAGGACAAGACCAGCGCCCGCAACCTCACGTACTACCTGGGCGTCATCCGACTGGCGAAACTGCTGCGGCGCCGCGTGGTCGTCTTCAACCAGAGCATCGGTCCCCTGACCCCCGAGGGCAGCCGCCGCGTCGCCCGCGCCCTGCGGGGCGTGCCGGTCATCGTGCGCGACCGCGGCAGCCTCGACACCCTGGAGAACCTGGGCATCCACGCCGAACTGGGCGGCGACCCCGCCCTGCTGCTGGCCCCCACGCCCGGCCTGACCCGCGACCCCCGGCGCGTGATCATCGCGCCGCGCGGCGACGTTACCGACGCTACCGACGCCCTGAAGGACGTCGTGCGCCGCCTGCGCGCCGAGGAGCGACACGTCACCGCCCTGAGCTTCATGCCCGACCATGACGATCAGGCCGCCCACAGCCTCGGCGCGGACGAGGTGCTCAGCACCCGCGACCCGCAGGTGGCGCTCGACGCCATCGCGCAGAGCGGGTATGTGATCGGCGTGCGCCTGCACGCCGTCATCCTGGCCGCCGCCAGCAGCACGCCCTTCAGCGGCGTCGCGTACGACCCCAAGGTGCAGGGCTTCTGCGACGACGCGGGCGCCCCCGCCCACCCCACGCGCCTGGACGCCGCGCAGCTGACCGACGAGGTCCTCACGCGCCGCCTGCCCGACTGGACCGCCATCGAGGACATGCGCCTGCGCGCCGCGCAGAGCTTCAGCCGCGCCCTGAACCGCTGACCCCCCGCACGAGAAAGGCCCCCGGCGTGCTACCCGGGGGCCCTTGTGCGCGCTCAGGCGCCGGTGGCGATCACGTTGCAGGTGCAGCGCGCCATGCTCGTCACGCGGCCCCGCTCGTCGCGGATCTCGATGCTCCAGACGAGCACCGTCCGGCCCCGGTAGGCCAGCGTCCCCTCGCCCGTCACCCAGCCGTCCGTCACGCCGCGCACGTGCGTGCCGCTCAGGTCCACGCCCACCGCCACCTGCCGCGCCGGGTCCAGGTTCATCCACGAGCCCACGCTGGCCAGTTCCTCTGCCAGCGCCAGGTTCGCCCCGCCGTGTAATCGCCCGGCCGGTTGCCGGTTACCGTCCACCGGCATGCGCGCCACCACCCGCTCCCGCGACACCGCCGTGAACTCGATCCCCAGCCGCGCCCCCAGCGTGCCGGACAGGGCGTTCATGCGCCGCGCCAGCTCCCCGGGACTCAGGGTGTCCAGTTCGTGCGCGGTCGGGAACTTCAGGTCCGGGTGCAGCGTCATGCGCGCATGCTACAGCGCCCCTGCCCTGCCCTGCCCAGCGCGGCCACCGGCCACTCAGCCCTGCCGGTGCGCCAGCGTGCGCCCCACGCCCAACCCATGCCGGTACACCAGTTCCCCGCCCAGGAACCCCCCGGCGACCGCCAGCCCCAGCCCCACGCCCGACAGCAGCCGGCCCAGGCCACGCCGACCCCGGCGCCGCGCGAGCAGCGACCCCACGTTCAGGAAAAAGGCCACCTCGTTCAGCGCCCCGTGGATCAGCCCGGTGCGGCGGGCCTCGCCGCGCGTGTTCGCCCAGTCCAGCCACCCCGTGCCGATGGTGCCCACTGCGCCCAGCGTCGAGAGGAGCAGCGCCGCGTCCGCCGCGCGGTCGTACGCGCCCGGCTCCGGGGCGGGCAGGTGATCCAGCGCCGCCACCACCACCCAGCCGCCCAGCGGCAGATGCACCAGAACCGGATGCAGCGGGTGGCCCACCCCCTCGCCCTGCAGGGCGTCCAGCAGCGCGGGCGGCAGGGCTCCCTCGGCTCCCTTCAGCAGCCCCTGGAGGGTCCCGGCGGCGATCTCCAGCGCGTCATGGTCACTGACGGCGTCCTCCAGGGCGTAGGCAGGCGGTTGATGCGACTTCAACGCGGTCTGGTTCAGCATGGTGACCCCTCCCTGCCGCCCACCGTTGCACCCGCACCCCCCGGCCCGCATGGGAGGGCGCTTCAGGGACATTCATGCCTGGGGCCACTCAGAACAGGTCACCTTCCAGGCCCCGCGCTTTCAGGACAGCGCGCAGCGGTAGGTCACGTTCTCCCAGCTGAACTTCAGCCCGAACAGCTTCCAGGTGCCCAGCAGCGCCGCGAACGTCACGCGGCCCACCGGCTGCCCCTGCGTCACGTACCGCTGGTAGTGCGGCGCGATCTGCGGCAGCGTGCGCCCGGTCTCCAGCACCGCCGCGCCCGCCTCGTTCGTGGCGAGCTGCGTGACCTGCCACCGCAGCGGACCCGCCTCCTCCAGCGTCAGCGCCGCTGCCAGCTCCGGCCGGTCCGGCGCGAGACACGCCACGCGCTGCACCACGGCCGGCCGCCCGTCCGGGGCGCGCACCTGCTGCACGTGCGTCAGGGCCGGGAAATCCCCCGCCACCGCCAGCGACCCCACCCCGACCAGCGCCCACACCCGCAGGTGACCCATAGCCACAGGCTACGCCCACGCAGCCCACCCGCACGCCACATCCCCCTGACCGGGTGCGCGCTACCCTGACCCGCATGACTCCGCAGCGCCCCCGCGTGCTCGTCGCGAACGACGACGGCATCTTCAGCCCCGGCATCAAGGCCCTCGCGCAGGCCATGAGCACCTTCGCGGACGTGATCGTCAGCGCCCCCGACGTGGAACAGAGCGCCGTCGGGCACGGCATCACCATCCGCCGCCCGCTGCGCTTCAAGCACACCGCCAGCGCGGGCTTCGGCGACATCCCCGCGTACCGCGTGGACGGCACGCCCGCCGACTGCGTCGTGCTGGGCCTCCACCTGACCGGAAAGCCCGACCTGGTCGTCAGCGGCATCAACCTCGGCCCGAACCTCGGCGACGACCTGACCCACAGCGGCACCGTCGCCGCCGCCATCGAGGGCATGAGCTTCGGCGTGCCCGCCATCGCCTTCAGTCAGCGCGCCACGCCCGCCGGGGAGTACGACTTCGCGCCTGGCGCCGCGTACGCCGCCCGCCTCGCCCGGACCGTCCTGGCCCGCGGCCTGCCCCCCCGCACGCTGCTGAACGTCAACTTCCCCGCCCACACCCCCACGGGCGTGCGCGTCACCCGCGTCGGCGAGCACCGCTGGGAGGACCGCCTGATCACCCGCCACGACCCCGAAGGCCGCGAGTACCACTGGGTGTCCGGCACCAGCACCGCCCCCGACGCGCACGACCCCGACACCGACTACGGCGCCGTCGAGGCCGGCCTGATCAGCGTCACGCCCGTCCGCATCGACCTGACCGCCCGCGACCTGATGACCGACCTGGCATCCGCGCTGCCCGGCCTGTAATCACGGCGCGGTCAGTACACCCGGCAGGCGCGCAAACGTCGCCTCGTGCGCCGCGCGCGCCTGCCCCACCGCGAACCCCAGCGTCACCCGCGGCGCGGTCACGGTCGTCACCTCGGTCAACCGCGACCCGCCCCCCGGCCGGTCCGTCACCTGCCAGTGCACGGTCAGGCGCGTGCCCAGCGCCGCGCGCACCTCCGACCATACCTCCCCGTTCCCTGCTGTCAGGCGCGCCGGATACCGCAGCGGCACGCGCCATGGCCCCAGCGGCAGCGCGTCCGTGACCACCCAGTCCGTCCACGGGTAACCCCGCCCGTCCACGCCCGAGCCCACCGGCTGCGCCGACACCATCAGCGCGTGCAACCCCACGTGCCGCCGCAGATCCAGCAGGAACGCCAGCACCTCCGCCCCCGGCACGGGCAGGTCCACACTCAGCTCGAACGAACGGGACGGCACGTCCGCTACCGGTTCGCCTGCACCTGGAACACCCAGGCGCGCACGCCGTCGGGCACCGGCACGGGCGGCACCTCGTCCGCCCAGCGGCTCGCCACCAGCGTCAACTCCGGCTGCGCGGGGGAGAGGAGCAGCTCCGCGCCCAGGAACCCCGGCCACCCCGGCAGGGCGTCCAGGAAGGCGTGCAGGGCCGCGCGGGCCGCCTCGCCCTTCCCCTCGGCGTAGTGCACCTGCATGTCAGTACAGACTCAGCGGGTCGCGCGGATCCCAGCGGAGGTACGTGCCGAAATGCAGGTGCGTGCCCGTGCTGCGGCCCGTGTTCCCCACCCGACCCACCGGCTGCCCCTGCACCACGAGTTCCCCGGCCCGCACGAGCGTGGCGCTCAGGTGCGCGTAGCGGGTGATCCAGCCGTCCGGGTGTTCCAGCACGACCGTCCAGCCCCAGCCCCGTTCGAAGTCCGCGCGGGCTTCCAGCACCCGGCCCGAACGCGCCGCGCGGACCGGCGTGCCGTGCGGCGCGACGATATCCACCCCGTAGTGCATCTCGGGACCCGCGTCCAGCACGCGCTCGCCGTAATCGCTGCTGATCGCGTGGTAGCCGGGCAGCGGCCACGCCCAGCGGCCCGGTCGGCTGCCGGTCGCCCGGACGGTCACCGCGCGCGAGGCCGTCGCGGTGCGCGGCGGAATGACCAGTTTCGCCCCGGCCCACACGGCCTTCCCGCCCCGGTACTGCGGGTTGGCTCCCAGCAGTTGCGTGACGCTCAGCCCGAAACGGCGCGCGATCACCGTCAGGTTCTCGCCGTCCTTCACGGTGTACGTGCCCGCCTTCACGGGCGCAGCGGCGCGCGGGGCGGAGGAGGTGGGCACCGTCAGCACCCACCCGGCCTGCACGGCATCCGCAGTCTTCAGGCGGGGGTTCGCGGCGCGCAGGGCCGCCACGCTGACCCCCGTCCGCACGGCGATGCCACTCAGGGTGTCCCCGGCCTTCACGCGGTACGACCCGGCGCCCGCCACGCCCGTCAGTCCTGCCGTCAGCACCGCGCCCAGCAGCGCCGCCCGGCCCCAGCTCGCCCCGCCCCACATCCGCACGCCCATTGCCGCGCAGCATACCCGCCCGCCCCCGCCCGGGCCGTGAGAAAGCCTGCGCTACCCTGTGGGGGCATGATCGAGCCAGCCGACCCGCGACCGGACTACCAGCCGCCCGCCGGGCACCGCCGCCTTCACCTGACCGTCGCGTGGGACGGCGCGCCCTTCGCCGGGTGGCAGTCCCAGCCGGGCGTGCCCAGCGTGCAGGACACCCTCCACGCCGCGTTCACGGCATTGAACACGGCGGCGTTCCGCCCGGTCGCGGCGGGCCGCACCGACGCCGGCGTGCACGCCGAGGCCATGCCCGCGCACGTGGACGTCCCGGACACCTTCCGGGTGCCCACCGCGAAACTCGCCCGCGCGCTGAACGCCCACCTGCCGCCCACCGTGGCGGTCCTGCACGCCGCCGAGGCCCCCGCCGGGTTCCACGCGCGCTTCTCCTGCACCGAGCGGCAGTACGTGTACCGCCTGCTGGCCCACCCGCAGCGGCACCCACTGTGGCACGGGCGCGCCCTGCACGTCCCCCATCCCCTGGACGCGACCGCCATGAACGCCGCCGCCGCCGCGCTGACCGGTACGCACGACTTCGCGGCGTTCGCCACGCAGGAAGACCGCCAGACGGTGCGCGAACTGCGCGTGCTGCGTGTGCAGCCCGGCCCGCTCATCTGGGAGATCCACGTGCACGGCGAGAGCTTCCTGCGGCACATGGTGCGCGGACTGGTCGGCACCCTGCTGCTGGCCGGGCAGGGCCGCCTGAGCCCAGCGCAGGCCGAAGGCGTCCTGCACTCGCGGCAGCGGTCCCAGGCGGGCGCGAACGTCCCCGCGCACGGGTTGTCGTTTACCGGGGCGCGCTACGAGCGCTTCTAGCGGCGTTCAGTGACGCCGAGGGAAGTTCTCGGTGTCACTGATCCGAGCGGCGCGAGTCTCCGGAGGGAACAGCGGTTGGAAGTGGAGCCCTGGGGCGTGTGGTCGGCCCCTGGGCGGAACTGGAAACCGCTGCCGAGGCCAGCACCACGTACCGTTCCTCGCAGTAGGGGAGGCCGTCTGGTCCGGCGTGCCCGTCCCATTCGGGGAGGCGTTCCGGCTCGGTCATCCACTCGCAGCGCCTTCCCCAGTCCTGCCGCGTGGGCACGCGCGCCCGCACGCTGACCCGCCATTCGCCCCGCACCTCCCAGCCCACCGCCGCCAGCCGATCGGGCACCTGCGGGACGTCCAGGCGCGGCCCGACGTACAGGAACGCCGCGCCCGGCGCCGCCAGTTCCGGCAGGCGCAGGATCACCGACGTCGGCCCCCGGCGTGACACGATCAGGTCAAAGGGGCCACGCAGTCCAGGCGGCACGTCCCCCTTCGCGTTCCACTCGTGAATGTCCGCGTGCGGGGCGTTCCCGCGCGCCTGCGTCACCAGTTCCGGCACCGCGTCGAACGCCGCCCAGCGCCCCACCCTGGATGCGAACCGCGCCGCGTCCGGCCCGTGCCCGCACCCGGCCTCCAGTACCCGTACGCCCGGCCCCAGCCGCTCCGCGAGCAGCGCGTCGAACGTCAACTCCGGGTCCGGGCCGTCCAGCACCCGCGCCCACGGGTGCCGGTACCCGCCCAGCTCACGCGCCAGCCGCGCGTACCACTCCCGGGAATGCGGCTTCAGTGGTTCGAGGGTCATCCGCCCAGCGTGACACGAGTCTCAAGACTTCACCTGCGCCAACTGGCCTGCCCGCCCGCTACCCTGACCACATGGCCCCCGACTGGCGCGTGTTTCCCGGTCCCCTGCCGCAGCGAGACGGGAATCAGGCCGTGTGGCGCGGCGGACTGGTCGGCTGCGGCGCCCTGAGTGCCGCGTGCCTGCTGCGCCACCACGCCACGCCCCTGGGCGTGCCTCTGCCCGACCGGGACGCCCTGGCCGAGGAACTGGCCGCCGCGCAGGGCGCGTTCCGCCTGCCGCTCCCGCAGGGGCCGCGCGCCACCTGGCCGTGGGCGTGGCTGACCGGCCTGAACACCTACCTGAACGACCAGCACCTGCCCCTGCGCGCCCGTGGCCGCTGGGGCCTGCACCTGCACGCCCCCCTGACCGCGCCCCTGGACCGCCTGTTCAGCGCGGGCCTGCCCGCCATCGGCTTCGAATTCAGCGCCCGCGAACAGCACTACGGCCTCCTCAGCGCCTACGCGCCTGGCCCGGACCTCCCCGCGCGATTGCATGTGGACGGCAGCACCATGCACCTCGCGTCCCGCACCGGGCTGGGCGGCGTGTTCTGGATCGAACTGGTCAGCCCAGCTGCACGCGCAGTTCTTTCGGGCCGCGCAGGACGAGGTTCGCCTTGAACGGGGGCTGCGGGTCGGTGACGCGCAGGTTCGGGAAGCGGGTGGCGAGGGCGCCGAAGACCTCCGCGATTTCCAGGCGGGCCAGTGGGGCGCCCAGGCAGTAGTGGGGGCCCGCCGCGAAGGCGAGGTGCCGGGCGCTGTTCGGTCGGTCCCAGTCGATGCGGTCCGGGTGGGGGAAGACGTCAGGGTCGCGGTTCGCGGCGGCGAGCATGGTCTGCACATGCGTGCCTGCATTCAGCGTGACCGTGCGGCCCCCGCCCGTGGGCAGGGTGACGGTGTCGGCCAGCGTGCGCCCGTCGAGCTGCACGGGGGACACCACGCGCAGCAGCTCGTCCGGGACGTTCGGGTGGTCCGGGTGGGCGACCAGCGCCGCCCAGGCCGCTGGCTGCCGGTGCAGTTCAAGCAGCGCGCCGGGGATCAGGTTGCTGGTCGTCTCGTGTCCTGCGGCCAAGAGCAGGACCGCGTTCGCGAGCAGTTCGTCACTGCTGAGGCGTTCCCCACCGTCCTCGGCGGCGGCCAGGGCGCTCAGGAGGCCCGGCTGCGGGTGGGCGCGCAGGTCGTCCGCCAGGGTGCGGAAGTAGGTGCGCATCTCGGTGGCGTCGTTTTCCAGGCGGGCCATCAGTTCGGGACTGCTCGTCTCCCCGGCGAGCAGGTCGGCGACGCTCTGGGTCCAGCGGATGAATTTCGCCTCGTCCTCGCCGCGCAGGCCCAGCATGTGCATGATCACGCGCGCGGGGAGCGGCGCGGCCAGTCCGGCCACCAGATCCACCTCCCGGTCCGTGGACAGGGCGTCCAGCAGGGTATGCACCTGCGCGCGGATCAGGTCGCGCTGCTCGGCCACCACGCGCGGCGTGAACGCGGCCTGCACCAGCCCCCGCAGCCGGGCGTGCGACGGGCCGTTGTGGAACAGCATCATGGGTTGCAGCAGCCGGATGCTGGCCGTGTCGGCGGGCACCTGCGAGATGATCGCCCCGCTGCGCGCCGCCGGGGAGCGCAGCACGGCGCTGTTCAGGGCGTGCGACGTGGCGAAGGCCGCCCCCCACCCGGCCGGGCTGGCCACGCCCGCCGGGTCGAGCGCGCGGACGGCCTCGTACGCCGGGTACGGGTCGCGGGCGGTGTCCGGGTGCCACAGGGCCTGCACGGTCGCCTGCACACGCTGCTGCTCGGGGCTCAACACAGCGTCCAGCTTCATAGGGTGCTCTCCTCTATGAAGCTGGACCGAGCGGAGCGAGAGGCTGCGATGGACAGCGGTGGAGGTGGAATCAAGGGGCGTGTCGTTGGCCCCTTGATGGAACCGGAGACCGGTGTCAGGGTCGGTACGGGGCTGGTCATGCTTCAGGGTGCTCACGCCTCTACTCGACCTGCAAGAGAAAACGTCGAGTAGAGGTGGCCCGGGCGCGGTACGCTGCGCGCATGCCGCGAACCTGGACGCGCCTGGACGACCCGCACGCCACCCGGCTCGTCCTGCACCCCGACTACGCGCACCTGCTGGGTCTGCTGATGACCCGCGAGTGGACCGCCGCAGGGCTCGCCCGGCACCTGCACCGGCCACTGAACGCCACGCACCACCGCCTTACCCGACTGAAACGTGCCGGGCTGGCCGTCACGCGCGCCGAACCCCGACGGGGCCGCCCCGTGCAGCACTACCGCGCGGTCTCCGATGCGTTCCTGATTCCCTACCACCGCACCACGCTGGGCAGCCTGGAGGACCTGATCGGCCTGCACGAGGACACCTTCAATGCGGTCTTCCACCGCGCGGTCGTGCAGGCGGGCCTGCCGCTCGTGCAGCGCGAGGAGGACATCGCCGTGCGCCTGTACACCACGCCGGGCGGCACCCGCATGGACATCACGCCCCGCGCCGGAAGCTTCGACCTGCTGGACCTGCTGCGCGACGACGCCCCGGCCCTGACCGCCAACTGGGGCACCCTCCACCTGACCCGCGACGACGCCAAGGCCCTGCAACGCGACCTGCAGGCCCTGCTGAACCACTACGGCGCGCGCGGCGGTCCCGACGCGTACCTGTACCGCCTGAACCTCGCCCCGGCCGGCGGTCTGGAGTGACCGGGAAGTGGGCAGTGGATCGGCCAGCAAGCCTTCACTCCCCACTTCCTTCCCGGATTATCCGCGCCGGGTGACGCCGTCAGTGGTCAGCAGCGGGCCGTACAGTTCAGGGCGGCGGTCGCGGAAGAAACCCATGCCCGCGCGGAATTTGCGGGCTTCACGCAGGTTCAGGGTGTGCAGCAGGGGCCCTTCCTCGGTGTCGCCGAACTCCGCGACCATCTCGCCCGTGTAGTCGCTGATGAACGTGTGCCCGTAGTACGTCTGCTCCAGGTCCCCGACCCGTTCGGTGCCGATGCGGTTCGCGGCGGCCACGTACGTGCTGTTGCTGACGGCGTGCCCGATCATGGCGCGCTGCCACATGTGGTGGCTGTTCGGGGATTCCACCTCGGCGGGTTCGCTGCCGATCGCGGTGGGGTACAGCAGGAAGTCCGCGCCCTGCAGCATCATCACGCGGGCGGTTTCGGGGTACCACTGGTCCCAGCAGATGCCGACACCCACGCGCCCGAAGCGGGTGTCCCACACCCGGAAACCGGTGTCGCCGGGGTTGAAGTAGTACTTCTCCTCGTAGCCGGGCCCGTCGGGAATGTGCGTCTTGCGGTAGTTGCCGAGCAGCGTGCCGTCCGCGTCGATGCACACGAGGCTGTTGTAGTGCGCCTGCCCGGCCTTCTCGAAGTACGACAGGGGCAGCACCACGCCCAGTTCGCGGGCCAGCTCCTGAAAGCGGCCCACGAACGGGTGACCCTCCAGCGGGTGGGCGAGGTCGAAGTACTCCTCGCGTTCCACCTGGCAGAAGTACAGGTTCTCGAACAGTTCGGGCAGCAGGATCACCTGCGCGCCCTGCGCGGCCGCGTCACGCACGTGGGCAATGGCGCGGCTGACGTTGTCTTCGAGCTGATCGGTGACGTGCATCTGCACGACGGCCAACTTCACGGTCTCGGGGCTCATGCCCCCCACGCTACCGGATGCCCCGGCGGGCAATGGTGCGCGGGAGCTTGGGCTGGCGTTTCGGGAGGGACTGGTGTTGTGGGCTGGGTGGGCTGTCGGGAGGGGGCGGCGCTGGCTAGTCCCCGGCGCCGCGCGCGGTGGGGGCCGTGGGTAGAGTGACCGTATGAAGTACGTCTCCACGCGTGGCGCGGCCCTCGGTTCCTTCTCGGACGTGCTGCTCTCGGGGCTCGCCCCGGACGGCGGTCTGGCGATGCCGGAGGTCATTCCCACGGTCACGCCTGCCCAGCTGGAGGCGTGGCGCGCCCTGAGCTACGCCGACCTCGCCTACGAGGTCATGCGGCCCTTCATCACGGACATCCCCGAAGGCGACCTGCGCACCCTGCTGCGGAATACGTACACCGAGGAAGCCTTCCACAGCCCCGAGATCACGCCCCTAACCCCACTGGGGGACAGCGGTCTGTACCTGCTGGAACTGTCGAACGGACCGTCCCTGGCGTTCAAGGACATGGCCATGCAGTTCCTGGGACAGGTGTTCGAGTATGTGCTGGAGGCGCGGGGCGAGCGGCTGAACATCCTGGGCGCCACCAGCGGCGACACCGGTTCGGCCGCCGAGTACGCCATGCTCGGCAAGGCGCGCGTGAACGTCGTGATGCTCTCCCCGCACGGCCGCATGAGTGCCTTCCAGCAGGCGCAGATGTTCAGCCTTCAGGAGCCGAACATCTTCAACCTGGCCGTGGAGGGCGTCTTCGACGACTGCCAGGACCTCGTGAAGGCCGTGAACGCCGACGCGGACTTCAAGGCCCGCTATGACATCGGGGCGGTGAACTCCATCAACTGGGCGCGGGTGCTGGCGCAGGCCGTGTATTACTTCCGGGCGTACCTCGCGCTGAACCTCCCCGCCGGGGCAGAGGCGGACTTCAGCGTCCCGTCCGGGAACTTCGGGAACGTGTTCGCCGGGTACCTCGCCAAGTCCATGGGCCTGCCCATCGGGCAGCTGATCGTCGCCACCAACGAGAACGACGTTCTGCACGACTTCTTCAGTGGTGGCACCTACCACGTCCGGCCCGCCGACCGGGTCGCGGTGACGAGCAGCCCCAGCATGGACATCGGCAAGGCCAGCAACTTCGAACGCTACCTGTACCTGATCGCCGGGTCGGACGCCGTGCAGACTCGCGGCTGGTGGGACGAGGTCGGCCAGAGTCGCCCCGTCGCCCTGAGCGGCACGCCCCACTGGGACGCCGTGCAGGCCAGCGGCTTCCGCAGCGGCCGCAGCACCCACGAAGGCCGCCTGCGCACCATCCGCGCCGTGTTCGACACGTACGGCCGCCTGATCGACCCGCACACCGCCGACGGCATCCTCGTCGGGCAGGGCTACCAGCGGCCCGGCGTGCCCATGATCTGCCTGGAAACCGCCCTGCCCGCCAAATTCGAGGAGACCGTGCAGGAGGCCGTGGGGCAGACCCCAGGGCGCCCCGCCCGCTTCGACGGAATCGAACAGGCCCCGAAACGCTTCCAGGTCATCCCCAACGACGTGCAGACCCTCAAGGACTTCATCGCCGCGAACCTCACGGCCAGGGAACCCGCCTGACGGGAACCCCACGCACCGCGTACTGTGATGCAGGCCGGGTCGGGTGGCCCGGTGAGTGAGCCGATCATGTCGCATCTCCGGAGCTTCCTGCTGGTGGCGTGCCTGCCGGTCACCCTCTGTGTGTAGCCTGCCCGCGTGCGTGACCCGTCTGTGCTTCCGGCGGTCCTGTTCGTGTCGGTCCTGCTGGACGTCCTGTGGCGGGTGGGACGGTCTCGGTGGGTGCGGGTCCGCTGGACGCCCGTCACGGCGACCATCCACGAGTACGTCACGGAGCGCCGGGCCGTCCGGGTCATCGTGACGCTGCCCGCCGAGGTCGGGGGTGGCCGCGCCACCCTGACCCTCGCCCCGGAGGCGCTGGGCGTGCGTTCCGGCACGGACTGCGGGTGAAGCTGAGGGCCGACCTGCCCCCCGGGTCGCTACTGCCCGTGCTGCTGCGCCCCTGCCGGGCACGTGGACGTGGGGAGGAGCGCCGGGTGGAACAGCCGGGGCGCCCGCTGCGCTTGTGGCCGCTGCTCGGGACCCTGGGCACGCTGGGCCTGGGGCTGGCGTGGTGGTTAACGCCCCGTTGATCTACGCGCCACGCCTGAGCCGCCTGCTGAGCGGGGACGTGGTCAGCGAGCATTCGTGCGGGGGACGCCGTGCTGGTGGCGGGAGCGGCCGCCGAGGTGGAGGCCGGCGAGGCTGGGCCAATGGGCGGAGTGCAGCCCGCGTGACGTTCCGCGGCGCGCCGCAGGGTGTACGGTGCCCCGCATGACCCAAGCGACCGAGCTGTACTTCGATTTCCTGTGCCCCTACGCGTGGCGTGGCGTGGAACTCGCCGCCGCCTTGAAAGATGAGGGCGAGGCCTTCACCCTGCGGCACTACTCGCTGGTCGAGGGCAACCACGAAGGCAACGCGAAAGAACTGACGTGGCGCGTCACCGAGCAGCCGCTGGACGAGGGCGGCGCGTACCAGCAGGGCAGCCTGCGCGCGTTCCTGGCGTCCCACGCGGCGGCCCTGCAGGGCGAGGCGGCGCACTGGGCGTTCACGCTGGCCCTCTTCCGCGCCCACCACGAGCGCAAGGAGCCCCTGAGCGGCGAGACCATCCAGGCGGCGGCGCAGGAGGCCGGGCTGGACGGGGCCGCCTTCGCGCAGGCGCTGGCTGACGAGGCGACCCGCCGCGCCGAGCTGCGCGCCGAACTGGACGCCGCGCGCGAGGTCGGGGTGTTCGGCACACCCACCTACGTCCTCCCGACCGGCGAGGCCGCCTACTACCGCTTCGAGACCCTCACCCGCGAGCCCGCCCAGGCGCGCCAGTGGTGGGATCTGTACCGCGCCGTCCTGACCAGCGAGGCGGGGATCGGCACGATCAAACGTGCCAGGAACCGCCCGCCCCGCCGCGCCTGAGCGGACCGCCCTTCCGGGTAGAGGCGGCGTGAAGGGGTGGCGTGGAACGGTGACCGGACGCCCAAGGGCCGCCCCACCCGCCGCGCGCGGCAGTGGCCTACGCTCGGGGCATGACCCTGGCCGTGCCGACCTCGCTGAGCGGCCCCTCGCCGATCCTCGACCTCGCGGGCGTGACGCTGGAGGTCAATCACCTGGGGCGCGCCGTGCGGTTCTACGGGCAGGTGCTGGGCCTGCCGCTGCATCACCTGGACGAGCCCCGGCGCGTCGCCCGGCTGGGCGTGAACGCCGCGCAGTCCCTGACGCTGTGGGAACCCGTGACGCGCCAGCCGAACGAGCCGTGGCTGGCCCCTCTGTGGGCGCGCGGCGCGGGCCACCTCCACCTCGCGTTCCAGGTCAGGCCCGAGGACCTGCCGCGCTGCCGCACCCTGCTGGGCACGCACGGCCTGCCCTGGCAGGAGATCGACCTGGGTACCCCGGACGCCCCGGACCCCACCCTGTACTTCTTCGATCCGTTCGGGCACGGGCTGGAACTGCGCGGCGTGAACCGTCACGACCCGCGCCAGCCGCTCTGCCCCGCACCGGATCATCCCCTGACGCCCGACACGCACACCCTGCCCGTCATCGGCCTGCGCGAGGCGGCCCTGGCGTTCAGCGATTACGCCGCCATGAAAGCCCGGCTGCCGCGCGCGTACGGTTTCGCGTTCGCCAGGGAGCAGGACGACCGGGACTTCGCGCAGTTCACGCTGGGGCCCTGGCCGGAACCCGACGGGAACGGCACCCCGCACCGCTGGCTGTACGCCTGGGACGCCCAGGTGGGTCTGGCGGACATGTTGGGTGGGGATCACGCGCTGCTGGAGTTCTACGCGGACGTGCCCGCCGTGGCGGCGCGCGTGCAGGCCGAGGGGCTGCCCTGCGTGGCGGACGCCGGTCGGCTGGCGGCGCGCGACCCGGACGGGCACGTGTTCGTGTTCCGACCCGCGCCGGGCTGCTAGGCGCGGGTCAGGCCACTGCGGTGGTCCATGTACGCCGCGTACGCCGGGTCGGCGCTGCGCAGCAGGACGGCCATCACGCCGTGTTCGTCAACCTGCACGCCCTGAAAGCGGAAGCCCGCGCGGAGCTTCGGGACGATCACGGCGTTGTTCGTCAGGTGGTGGTGGCTGCGCACCAGCGCGTAGCCCTCGCCGTGCAGGGCGCCCAGCACCACGGGCAGCAGGCGGGTGTACACGCCCTGTCCCCGGTGGGCGGGCAGCAGCGCGGTGTTCACCATGTACGCCGTGCGGGTGTCCCACGCGCGGCTGGCCTGCCACCCGGCCACCTGCCCCCCGCGGCTGATCAGCCAGCTCCACAGCGGGCCGCGCGGCGCGGGGGCGGGTTCACGGTCGCCCCAGTCGAACGAGTCCGTCTCGTACGCGCTGGCCTCCAGCTGTGCGTACACCTCGCGGTACGTGGCGGTCGGCACGCGGTGCAGAGCGTACCCGCCGCCCAGGTCCAGGCCTGCCTCGGCGTCTGCGGGGAGGGGGAGTCTGGGCGCGTCCGCCAGGGTCGGCGCCGACGTGTCCGGAAGGCCCAGGCGCCGCGCCGCCTCGCCTGATGGCGCACGGAAGCCGCTGCGGATGTGCATCGCCTGCCCGTACGTCCTGTCCAGGCTGAGGGTCAGCGCGGCATTCACCCCGCCCTCGTAGGCGTTCAGGCCCTGCAGGTGAAATCCGGCGCGCAGCTTGGGGAGGATCACGGCGTTGTTCGTGGCCCGGTGGTGACTCTTGACCAGCGTGAACCCCGCCGCGCGGAAGGCGGCCAGCAGGTGCGGCAGCAGCCGCGAGTACACCCCGCGCCCCTGATGCCCGGGCAGCAGGCCCGTGTCGGCCATGTACACCGTCCGTTCGTCCAGCGCGTGCGCGTGATGCCAGCCGATCAGGTCCGCGCCGTGGTACACGCCCCAGTTCCACGAGTCGCCGGTCGGCGGGGCCGCACGGACCGGCGGGTCGAAGGCGTACAGGGACGTACCGCCGAAGATCCGGTCCTCCAGCCGCGCACACGCCGCCCGGTAGTCCTCCAGCGAGATCGGGCGGGCCGAGTACCCGCCGCCCAGGTCAAGGTCGGTCACGCCGTCACTCTGGCACGCGCCGTCAGCGGGCGCGGCTCATGTGGAGGTTGTAGACCTGACCCTGCCACCCGGCGTTTCCCTGGAGGGCAAAGTGAACGTCCTCCAGCGGCACCTCGCGGCCCTGGGCGTCCGCGAAACGTTCCCCGCCCAGCGGACGCAGCCCCAGCGCCTGCCCGATCAGGGTCAGCAGGCGCGGCTCGTCCAGCAGGGCGCGGAACCTCCCGAATGAGACCTGCCGCCCGCTGCCCGGCGCGACACTGCCCATATAGCGGGGCCGCGCGGCCCCGCAGACCGGGCAGGAGCCGAGCAGGCCCAGCTGCTGCTCATAGACCAGCCAGCGGTGCCCGCATGCCGAGCACGCCACGGTGCAGCTCGGCTGGTCCTCCGGCAGCGGCTGGAACGGCACGCCTCAGGCGTCCTGTATCCAGGGCGTCCCGGCGGGCTGCTGCTGCGTCACGCAGTGGAAGCTGCCGCCGCCCTCGATGATCGCGCGGCTGCTCAGGCCGATCACCTCGCGCCCGGGGAACAGCGGCGTCAGGACCTCCAGGGCGCGGGCGTCGTTCGGGTCGCCGTACTGCGGGACGACCACGAAGCCGTTCCCGATGTAGAAGTTCGCGTACGTGGGCGGCAGGCGGCCCTCCGCACCCTCCAGGTAGGTCGCGGGGAGCGGCAGCTCCACGATGCGGAAGGGCTGGCCATCCTGGTCAGTCATGGCGCGCAGGTCCGCGAGGTTCTTCGCCATGACCGCGTGGTTGGGGTCCTCGGGGTTGGGCTCGACGCTGGTGACGATGGTGCGCTCGTCGGTGAAGCGGGTGATGGTGTCGATGTGCCCGTCGGTGTGGTCGTTCTCCAGCCCGCCGTCCAGCCACAGGAGTTTGCGCACGCCCAGCGTGTCGGCCAGCAGGAACGCGTAGCCTTCCTCGGTCAGGCCGGGGTTGCGGGTGTCGGTCAGGAAGCACGACCGCGTGGTCAGGCCCACGCCGCGGCCGTTCACCTCCAGCCCGCCGCCCTCAAGCACGAACGGCTGCGCCCAGCGGTGCGTGCCCAGCTGCCCGGCGACGTACTCAGGCACGCGGTCGTCGTTCGACCAGTTGAACTTCCCGCCCCAGGAGTTGAACTTCCAGTCCACCAGCGCCAGGTCCCCGTTCCCGTCCGCCTGGGCCCGCTTCACGAAGATGGGGCCGTTATCGCGCATCCACACGTCGTCCAGCGGCACGTCGTGGAAGGTCACGTCCGCGCTGCCCAGCCGCGCGCGGGCGTCGGCGCTGCTCTCCTCGTCCCGCACGAGCAGCTGCACCGGCTCGAAGCGGGCGATGGTCCGCACCAGCTCGGCGAACTCGGCGCGCACGCCCTCCAGGTGCCCGAACCACAGGTCGTCGTCGGCGGGCCAGCTCATCCAGGTGGCGGCGTGCTCGGCCCACTCGGCGGGCATGGCGAAGCCCAGGTCACGGGGCAGGTCGGCGGGGGTCACGTCAGACATGGGGGTCATTAAAACAGACCCGGCCTCCGGTTGAATGGTTCGGCAGAACCGTTCAACCCGAGCGGAGCGAGTGGGAGCAAGGCGGGTGCCGGGCGTGGAGTCGCCCCCCGGTGGCGTTCCGGGGGGCGACGAAGCAGACGGCATCCGCCTGAGGGGTGCGCGTCAGCCGTTCAGCGCGGCCTGCAGCGCGGCGTTCAGCGCGGCGGGGTCGGCCTTGCCACCGGTGGCGCGCATGACCTGCCCGGTGAAGAAGCCCAGCAGCGCGGTGCGGCCGCCCCGGTAGGCGTCCACCTTGTCGGCGTTGTCGGCCATGACCTGCGCGATGGCGGCGTTCAGGGCGCCCTCGCTGAGGCCCCCGGCGAGGTTCTCGCGCTCGATGATCGCGGCGGGCGCCTCGCCGGTCTGCGCGGCGCGGGCCAGGACGTCGCGGGCGACGCGGGTGGTGACCGTCTTCCCGGCCAGCAGCTCGGCCAGCGGGGCCAGATCAGCCGCCAGCACGCGCACCTCTCCGGCCCGCAGGCCCGGTGCGAGGTCGTTCGCGGTCCAGCTGGCGACCTGCGCGAACGTATCGTCGGTGGCGGCGCCCCCCAGGAAGGCCAGCAGCGCGGCGTCGCGGGCGAGGGTGCGCGCCTCGGCGTCCGGGACGCCCAGGCCAGTCAGGCGGGTCACCTCGGTCTCCTGCTCGGGGGTCAGGGCGGCGGGCGCGGCCTTCTCGGCGTGCTCGGTTTTTGCCTGCTGGGTTTTAGCAGGCTTGGGCGCTTTCGCGGGCGCCTCGGCCTTCTGCGTGGCTTTCGCCCAGGCGTCCTTCAGCGTGATGATCCGCCCGAACACCAGCGCGTCCTCACGGCTGTCCACCGGGTCGCGCCAGAAGTAGCCCTGCCGCTCGAACTGGTAGCGGGTGCCTGCGGGGTCGCGCGTGACGCTGGGTTCCACCAGTCCGCGCGTGACGCGCAGGCTGTCGGGGTTCAGGAACGCCATGAACGCATCGTCGAGGGGTCTGGTCTCGTCCTCGTGGCCGATCTCCTCAGGGTTGAAGTCGGGGGCGATGGGTTCGGCCTGCGCGTCCTCGGGGTTGGCG
This sequence comes from Deinococcus soli (ex Cha et al. 2016), assembly GCF_001007995.1. Taxonomy (NCBI): domain Bacteria; kingdom Thermotogati; phylum Deinococcota; class Deinococci; order Deinococcales; family Deinococcaceae; genus Deinococcus; species Deinococcus soli (ex Cha et al. 2016). The sequence goes on from NZ_CP011389.1 coordinate 1,871,055, forward strand.
GCCTCGGGGTTGGGGACGCGGAACAGGCGGTCGTACAGGCGGAACTCGGCAGGGACGCCGTGCTCGGCGCTGACCCAGTGGATCACGCCGCCCGCCCTGGCGTCCTCGCCCAGCAGCGTGGCGTACACGCGCGTGACCTGCCCGTCCGCGCCGATGTCGAAGCGGTCGGCGCGGATGATGCCCGCCCCGCGCAGCCGCACCGTGCCGCCCGGCGTGAGACGCTTGAAGCCCCTGGGCGGCTCGGGGTTGAAGTCCTCGCGTTCGATCACCAGTTCGCGGGTCAGCGGCACGTCGCGCACCGCAGCCTCGGGGGCCACCCGCTCCCCGGTGGGTAGGGCGACCAGGCCGTCGGGCGAGTCGCGCACCACGTCGAACGGCCAGTAGGGGAGACTCAGCGTCTGCGCCTCGGTCAGGTTTTCCAGTGTGACCGGCAGCGGGTCGAGCACCGCCATCACGCGCGGCGCGCGGTGGTTCAGGTCATTGCGCACGGCGTTCTCGTACACGCTCAGGTCCACGGTGCGGTTCGTGCGGCTCACGCCGATCTGCGCCGCGAAGGCCCGCACCGCCTCCGGCGTGACGCCCAGGCGGCGCTGCGCGCGCAGGGTGGGCATGCGCGGGTCATCCCAGCCGTGCACCTTTCCGGCCTCCACGAGCTTGCGCAGCTTGCGCTTACTCGTGATCGTGTACTCCAGGCCGCGCCGCCCGAACTCGTACTGGTGCGGGCGCGGGCTGAAGCCCAGACGCTCCATCAGCCAGTCGTAGATGGCGCGGTTGTCCACGAACTCCAGGCTGCACATCGAGTGCGTCACGCCCTCCAGCGCGTCCTGCAGGGGGTGCTGGAAGTCGTACATGGGGTAGATGCACCACGCGTCCCCCGCGCGGTAGTGATGGCCGCGCAGGATGCGGTACAGCACCGGGTCGCGCAGCTTCATGTTCGGGCTGCCCAGGTCGATCTTCGCGCGCAGCACATGCGCGCCGTCCGGGAATTCCCCGGCGCGCATGCGGCGCAGCAGGTCTAGGTTCTCCCCCGGCGTGCGGTCCCGGTAGGGGCTGGGCGTGCCGGGCGTGCGGGCGTCGCCACGCAGGCGCGCCATCTCGTCGCCCGTCACGGAGTCCACGTACGCGTCGCCCTGCTTTACGAGCTGCTCGGCGTACGCGTAGTACTGCTCGAAGTGGTCGCTGGCGTAGTACAGGTGCTCGCCCCAGTCCCAGCCCAGCCAGCGCAGGTCGTCCGCGATGGCGTCCGCGTACTCCTGCGTCGCGAGTTCCGGGTTGGTGTCGTCCATGCGCAGGTGGTAGCGCCCGCCGTACTGCGCGGCCGTCTGGAAATCCAGGAACGACGCAAAAATATGTCCCAGGTGCGCGTACCCGCTCGGTTCCGGCGGGAAGCGCGTCACGACCTGCGGGTACCTGCCGCTACTCAGGTCGCGTTCGATGATCTCGGTGATGAAGTTCGGGGCCACGCGCGGCGCGCTGTCACTGGCGGCGGGAGGAGTGGAGTCGGGGGCCGTCATGCCGCCCAGCATAGCGGTGCGCGGCGCCCGTCCGCCCGACCCTCACGACAGTTCACGCCCCCGGAATGGTGTCCCCGGGGGCGTGGGCGGTGCTGGGTTTACAGCGTGACGTGGTACGTGACGACCGCAGGCACTAGGAACAGTGCGCCCATGATGAACGACAGCGCCAAGTTGTGCTCCTCGCGCATCTCGCGGCGGATGTAGCGCAGCACGCCCTCACCCTTACGCCGGGCGAGGCTGCCGAACACGGCCAGGACGCCCAACGTGAACAGCAGCAGCGTCACGACGACCGCCACGGCCAGCCACGTGAACGCCTCCTCCCACGTGCCGCCTTCGGGCACGGGGCTGGCGATGGTGCGGCTCAGCAGCAGGCTGAAGCCCAGCGACACCCAGAAGAACACCGCGCCGATCGCGGCCGTCTGGTGCTCCTCGATCTCGGTGATCAGTTCCCGCACCCGCACGCCCAGCACCGCGCGGATGAACAGCAGGCTGATCAGCAGGGTGGGCAGCCACACGGCGAGGTTCCAGCCCAGTTCGGTGGCCAGGGTCGTCAGCAGGTCGGTGGGGGTCATGACCTCCAGTTATACAGGGCGCGCCCGGTGGCCCGGTGCGAAGCTGACCAGCAATTCGGGCGGAACTTGCAGTGCCCCGCGCCGCGCTCTCCTACCCTGGGCGGCATGACGAGCCTGACCTTCACGCTGCGGCACGTGACCGACCCCGGCGACCCGGCCATCGCCGCGTTCGGCCGCGTGCAGGAGGCCAGCTACTACGCGCCGGACATGCTGATCCCTCCGGAGGTCTTCGCGCAGCTGATCACGCGCCGCAGCCCGCAGCGCGAGGACCGGCTGCTCGTCGCGCAGACCCCAGGCGGCGAGGTGCTGGGGGGCACCCTATACGCCCTGCTGCCCCTGCCGGGCGACGTGCGCGGCGCGGGCTTCAACTCGTTCATGGCGGTCACGCGCGCCGCGCGGGGGCTGGGCGTGGGCCGCGCCCTGCACAGCGAGGCCCTGCGCGTGGTGCAGGCGGCGGGCCTGGCGGGCATGTTCGCCGACAGCGTTCACCCGGGCCGCCAGAGTGCAGAGGACCGTGCGGCCGAGGCCGCGACCGGCGTGGACCCTGTGCAGCGGCGCGCGGCGCTGCACGCGCTGGGCCTGCGCACCGTGGACGTGCCGTACTGGCAGCCGGTGGGCGGCCCGGATGGCGGCCCGCTGACGGATCTGGACCTGCTGTACCAGCCGGTGCAGCCCGCCGGGCGTGTGCCGCTGGCCCTGGTGACGGGCGTGCTGCGCGCGTACTGGAGCGGCTGGCTGGGTGAGGGCCGCGCGCAGGCGGAAGCGCAGGCGCTCGCCGACCGTGCCGGACACGTGCAGGACGCCCCTCTGCTCCCCGGCACGAGCACGGCGACATGGTGGAATGAAGGTCAATAGGGTCTGAGGGATGTGGGGGGAGGTGGGGTTGCCTTGGCCCCTTCAACCTTTGACTCTCAGACTCTCTTCACGGCTTCAGTCCGTCCAGTACGCGTTTTGCCTGGGCCTGAAGGTCACGCTCTAGGGGAGTAGCCGCGTTCAGGGTGACGGCGCGGGTCAGGGTGGCGCGGGCCTGGGGGTCTTTGATGAGGCTCAGGGCGATGCCCGCGTGGGCCTGGACGAACAGGGTGTCGGGGGCGCGGCGGGCAGCGGCGGCGGCGAGGGTGCGGGCGCGGTCCTGGTTGCCGCCGCTGAAGATCCCGGCTTTCGCCCAGGCGCCGGCGTGCCATTCGGCCAGGACGGCCTGGATGTCGGCGCGGTCTGGCGCGAGGCTCAGGGCGCGGTCCAGGGCGGCGCGGGCCTGCTGCGCGGTGTTCAGGGCGCCCAGCGTGTACCCTCCGGCGCGGGCCTGGAGGCCCAGGGCGCTGCCGAGGGCGAGGTGCGCGTCGGGGTCGCCGGGGCGGGTGGCGGTGGCCTGCCGGGCGGCCTGCACGGCGCGGGCGGTCCAGTCGCGTCCGCCGGCGCGGTACTCGGTCATGGCGGCGGCGGCGCGGCTGGCGGTCACGGCGTCCCCGCCCGCCTGGGCGCGGGCGTACACCTGGGCGTAGTCGCCGCCGCTCAGCGGGTCCGGGGTGGGCTGGGCGGCGCCCGTGCCGAGCAGGAGCAGGAGGGTGGTGGGGAACAGGGGGCCGCGCTTCACGGGTCCCAGGCTAGCGGGTGGGTGTGAAGCGCGGCTGATGAGGAGCCTCCGGTGGAACGGTGCCTGTTGACCGTTCCACCCGAGCGGATGCGATTCGGAGAGCTGCTCCGCAGAGTGGGAGTGAAACGGACGGCCTCCGTTCTCCTATGCGGCGGGTTGCTCGGTGGGGGTGGCCTCGGTGTCGGGGGTGCGGCGGGTCCGGGTGGGCCGCTCGCCCGCGTCGGTGGGGGCGCTGATACGGGTCAGGGTGGCGTCGAAGGCGCGCAGGGCGTCGCTGCCTTCCAGTTCGGTGACGGCGCGGGCGTTCAGCGCGGCGAGTTCCTCGCGGGTGACGGCGTACTCGGGCGCCTCGTGGCCCTTAAGGCTGTGCAGGACGCGGTAGGCGGTGGGGGCCTGGATGGTGGCGCCCTTGCTGGTGGTGATGACGGGGTCGGTGTGCATGTCGGCGCCGATCAGGGTGATGCTCTCGGGGCTGATCAGGGTGACGCGGTCGCCGCGTTCCTCCATGTGCGCGGCGAGTTGCAGCAGGCCGCGCAGGTCGAGCATCTGGTGGAAGAGGTCGAGGTGGGCGAGCATCGCTCCGGCTTTTTTCAGGGTGTCCATAGCTCGCATTATTCTGTTTTAGGCAGAATTGTCAAGACTTATTACGACAATATGAAGACCGGGGCGTGGTGACCCCGGTCCCGATGCGTTCGCGCCTCAGTCGCTGAGTTTGCTGCGCCCCACCAGCGTGACCTTCACCTCCAGCGGCTTGCCGTCCCGCAGGACACTCAGGGTCACGGTGTCGCCCGGCTGGAAGGCGCGCACCGCGTACTGGAACTCCGCGAAGTTCACGATGCGTCTGCCGTTCACGGCAGTCACGATGTCCCCGGACACGCGTTTGGCGTCGCCGTTCAGCACCAGGGGTTTCAGTCCGGCCTGCGCGGCGGGACTGCCGCGCGACACGCTCGTGAAGAACGCGCCGGGCGTGTCGCCCAGGTTCAGCAGTTTCGTCAGTTCCTGAAAGCCCGCGCTGGGCAGGAAGAACAGGTCCGAGAACACGCCGCCCAGCCCGATGCCGATCACGGGTGCGTCGCGCTTCTCGCCGCGTTTCATGGCGGCCACTCGGGCGTCGCTGGTGGACACGGGCACCGCGTACGAGCGGGGCTGGCTGTTCTGCGTCATGCGGATGTAACTGACAATGCCGGTCACCTCGCCCCTGACGTTCACGACCGGGCCGCCGCTGTCGCCGGGGATCAGCGGGGCGTTCATTTCCAGCGTGCCGGGCGGGAAGTCCGCGCGGCCGGGGTCGCTGTCCAGGCCCAGCAGGCGCCCGGTCTTGGGTGTCAGGAACGCCCCGCCGCCGTTCCCGATCGCCAGTGCGGTCTCGCCCACAGCGGGGCGCGCGGCGGCCAGCGGGAGGAACGGTGTGCCCCTGGGCACGTTCACGCGCAGCAGGGCGAGGTCGTCCTGGTCGTTGTACCCGATCACCTGCGCCGGGTAGCGGGTCTTGTTCAGCAGCTGCACGCTCAGGTCCGGCGCGCCCCGGATGACGTGGTACGCGGTGAGGATCAGGCCGTCCTCGCTGATCAGCACGCCGGAACCCAGGCCGTCCGGATCGTCGCACTGGGTGGCGCGGCACTGCTCGACGCGCACGGTGGCGGGCCGCACCCGGCTGACCAGCGCCTGGAGCGCCGCCTGTTCGGTGGCACTCAGGGGCGCGCCGCTGCGCACCCGGCGTTCCTGCGGGGTGGCCGTGGCCGGACTGGTGGGGGTTGCCGGGCTGGCGGGGGCGGTCTGGGCCCAGGTCGGGGTGGCGGCCAGCAGGAGCGTGAGCAGCGGGGCCAACAGGGCAGGGCGGGCGGGGACGCCCGGCGCGCGCTTGAGGTTCATGGGGCATTCTGCGCGCGGGAGGTGGGGGGCGGTTGTGGCGGAACTCTCCATCTGAACCTCCGGTCAATCCTGCGGGCGTCCGGTGGGGGCGGCGGGGGCGCGCAGGCCCAGCTGCCGCTCGACCAGGCCACCCAGGCGGGCCAGGATGCCGGGGCCGCTCCAGCCGGTCACGCAGGCCAGCGCGAGCAGCAGCGCCGGGTCGGGGTGCGGGAGGGCAGCGCGGGTCAGCGCGGTGACGGTCAGGGCAGCGATGCCGGCGGCGGCAGCCAGGGCCAGGGTGGGGCGCAGTCGGGGTGGGCCGGGCCGCGCGAGGAGGCGGGTCAGCTGGGTCAGGCTGCCTGCACTGAAACTCAGGAGCAGCAGGGGCAGCAGGTCGCGCAGCGTGGGGGCGAGGGGAGACGGGTCGGGCATGACGGACCTCCAGCGGCAGGACGAGCGTACGAATCAGGACGACCCTGATCTGTCTACATCATAATATGTCTACCGACATATGTCAAGATGCAATACCTCAATCTAGGCATCACCGTCCGGGTACACTCGCACCATGTCCCGCCCCACCTCCTCAGACGACCTCGCCGGGTGGCTGCGACAGCGCCGGCAGACCCTCGGCCTCGGGCAGCACGACCTCAGTCAGCTCACCGGGGACCTCGGCGGTCCCGACGGGCGGGTCACGCAGCCGTACCTCAGCCGCCTCGAACGCGGCGAACGCGCCCTAGGCGCCCTGACCGCCCAGCGGCAGGACGCGCTGCGCCGCGCGCTGGACGTCACCCTCAGCGAGTGGACCGCCCGCACTGGCCTGCGCGCCCTGGCCCCCGCCCCCCGCGAGGACCTGCTGGGCAGCCTGGAACTCATCCGCGTGCCGGTCCGCGCGCTGGCCAGCGCCGGACTGCCCCTCACCGAGGACCACGCCAGCGTCATCGACTATGAACTCGTGCCGCTGCGCGACCACCGCCCCGGCATGCTGGTGTTGCAGGTGCAGGGCGACTCCATGACCACCGAGCACGGCGGCCTGCGCCCCGGCGACCGCGTGTACGTCGACCCTGGCGACCTCGACCTGCGCGAGGGCCGCGTGTACGTCCTGCACGTCCCGGGCCTGGGCCTGACCGTCAAACGCCTGCGCCGCTACGGCGATCAGCTGTGGCTGTCCAGCGACAACCCCGACCACCCCCCCGTCCGCCCGGAGGAAGCCACCGTGATCGGCCGGGTGTACTACCACCAGCCGCAGGGCCAGCGACTCTAGGCAGCGGCCCTGGGACAGGACCCCGTGTGCTCTTCCGGCAGCGCTACAGTCCGGGCATGACCGACCCCGCCATTCCCCGCGTGTTCGTGTACGGCACCCTGCTCCCCGGCGAGCGCAACGCCCACGTCGCTGCGCGCGGCTTCACCGCCCAGGCGGCCACGCTGCGCGGCTTCACCCTGCACCACCTCCACCCCGAGGGGTACCCGGCCCTGACCCCCGGCCCGGCGGACGCGGCGGTGCGCGGCGCAGTCCTGACCTACGACCCGCAGGCCTGGAAGGCAGCCTTGCCGGGCCTGGACGACCTGGAGGGCCTGTACGACACGCCGCCCCTGTACACCCGTCAGGTGGCTCCCGTGACGCTGGAGGGGGGAGAGGAGATTACCGCCTGGGTGTACGTGTACGCCCGTGCGGAGCGCCTCCTGGCGCCCGGCGCCCGCGTGGTGCCCGGAGGCGACTGGCGTGACCTGCCGGACCGTGACCACCCCGGCGCGGACGGCCGGTAACAGAACACCGCCGCCCATCCTTGCGGGGGGCGGCGGTCTGCGGGGCGCGGGTCTTAGCGGACGATGCGCTGGCCGCGGCGGATCTTCAGCTGGTCCGTCAGGGCGATGTACTCGTCGTAGCTGGTGCGCTCGAGGTACTTCAGCAGGCGGCGGCGCTGACCGTTCAGGAGCTGCAGGCCGCGCTGGCCGTGCTTGTCCTTCTTGTTGGCGGTCAGGTGGGTCGACAGGTTGTTGATGCGCTCGGTCAGGAGGGCGATCTGGACGGCAGTGCTGCCGGTGTCAGTGCCGTGCTTGGCGTGGGTCTCGATGGTCTGCTTCTTGTCGATCATTGTGATACCTCTCTTGTTGTGGTGTCCCGTGCGTGTCAGCCAGGAAAAAACCGGTGTTCGCCGGGGCCCGACCGCATCACGACGGCAAACGCGAGCATAGCACGTCCGCACGCGGGCGCAAGCATGCGTCTTGACACGCGCGCACTTCACCCCTAGTATTGCTTTCGCCTCTCACCCAATGCTCGGGTGGCGGAATTGGTAGACGCGCACGTTTGAGGGGCGTGTAGCTTAGCTGTGTGGGTTCAAGTCCCATCCCGAGCACCACCAGATGCGCCGGATCTTCGGATTCCGGCGCTTCTTCTATGGAGTGCCACACCGGCCTGCCGCGCGTCCGCCGCGCCGCGCATGGAGGACTGCACAGCCCCGGCAGGCATGTGCTATGGTCTGGACGCATTGCTGGCGCAGCGCAGCGTGAACGCTCGAACCTGGTCAGGGCCGGAAGGCAGCAGCCATAAGGGATGATTCGCGGGTGCCGCTGCTCACCGGCAATGCTTTTTTCATGCCACCCATCAGAGGCGGCCCCGGACATCGCGTCGGGGCCGCCTCTGCGCTTGCGGCGCGTCAGCGGGTCAGGCGGTCGAGTTCACTCTGCGCGCCGCTCAGGCGGGCCAACCGCACCTCGCGTTCCGTCCGGACGTGCGCCGTCCTCGTGAACGCCTCGCCGCGCTCCGGCCACGCGCCCACCCCCGTCCAGATCAGCACGTCGCCGGGCAGCTGACGGTGGGCGGGCAGGGCCGGATTCAGCAGTGGATGCAGGGAGGTCAGCGTCATGCTCCCAGCGTGGGGGGCCCCTGTCAGCGTGGCGTCCCCGCCCGGTCAGCGCCCCGTCAGCGGGTCTTGGGCTGCAGCACCAACGCCTGCGTCTCCTTCACGACGGCCAGTTCGCGCAGCCGCTCGCCGTCCAGATCCCCGGCCTTCACGAGGGCGTCCGCCCGCCGGCGGTCAATCGTGGCGACCTCCAGCGCCGCGGCGTCTCCGAACACCTCCCGGAAGCGCTCCAGGGGGTACTCCACGCGCCGTGAGGCCTTCAGCGTGGCGCGGTACAGGTCCGTCTCGGCGTGTTCACCGTCCAGCAGCGCCGCCTTGATCTGCGCGCCCAGCTCGTCCCGTTCGGCTTCCAGGCCCAGGATCGTGTCGCGCAGGGTCGCGTAGCGTTCGAGCAGCTCGGTCAGCGTATCCATCCGGACAGCATAGCCACCCCGCGCGGCCGGGCGGGGTGACTGGACGGGGTTCAGCAGCCCCCGCAGGCCGGACGCTAGCATGCCGCACATGGACGATTCCGCCGCGCAGATCGCTGCCGACCTCGAGCGCCGCATCCTGGACGCCATCCGCCGGGGCGCGAGCATGGAGGACATCGCGGACATCAAGGAGTCCGACGTCGCCACGCCCGACGCCGCCATCCAGTCGCTCAAGGACGGCAACGCCCGTTTCTTCAGCGGGCAGGCCACCCGCCCCGAGATGAGCGCCAACGAACGCCGCGCGCAGATCATGGGCCAGACGCCGTACGCCGCGATCCTGGCGTGCAGCGACAGCCGCGTGCCGGTCGAACTGGTGTTCGATCAGGGCCTGGGGCAGCTGTTCGTGGTGCGCGTCGCCGGGAACGTCGTCGGCGAGGCCGGACTGGGCACCCTGGAGTACGCCATCCGCCACCTGGACGTGCACCTGGTCGTCGTGATGGGCCACGAGGCCTGCGGGGCGGTCGCGGCCGCGCTGCTGCCCGAGGAGCGCGTCGCGGAGGAACCCCACCACCTCCAGAACCTGATCCGCCGCATCCAGCCCAGCCTGCAGGCCATGCCGGTCATCCGCGACAAGAAGGCCCGCATGCGCGAGGCGGTCCTGAACAACGTCCGCTACCAAGTGAGCCTCCTGCGCGACGAACCGGTCATCCGCGAGGCGGAGGCTGCCGGGCAGATCCGTGTGATCGGCGCGTACTACGAGATCGGCAGCGGCGCCGTGGACTTCCTGGTGGACGAGGACGACCTGCGGCCCTGAACCGGGACAACAGGCGGGGCGGAGGTGCCAAGCGGCCTCCGCCCCGCCTGCCGCCTGCGTTCAGATGACGAATTCGCCGGCGCGCATCACGGCCTCGCGCTGCCCGTCCTTCGTGATGCCGTCCACGTCGATGCGGTCACTGCCGATCATCCAGTCCACGTGCGTGAGGCTGTCGTTGCCGCCTCGGGCATTGAAGTCCTCCAGGCTCATGTCCACGCCGCCCTTGACGTTGAAGCGGTACGCGCTGCCGATGGCGATGTGCGAGGCGGCGTTCTCGTCGTACAGGGTGTTGAAGAAGAACAGGCCCGAGCGGCTGATCGGGCTGGAGTGCGGCACCAGCGCCACCTCGCCCAGGCGGTGGCTGCCCTCGTCCGTCTCGATCATCTTCAGCAGCGCGCCCTCGCCCTGCTCGGCGCTCGCGCCCGTGATCCGGCCGGCCTTGAACTCGATGCGGATCCCGTCGATCAGCGTGCCGTTGTACGACAGGGGCTTGGTGCTCACCACCGTGCCGTCCACCCGCTCGCGGTGCGGGGCGGTCCAGACCTCCTCAGTGGGGATGTTCGCCGTGAACGTGATCCCGCCGGGCGTGTCGGCCGCGCCGCCGCCCCACACGTGATCGTCCGCGAGACCCACGGTCAGGTCCGTTTCGCCGCCCCGGAAGTGCAGCGCGGCGTACTGCTTGCCGGTCAGCAGGTCGCGGCGGCGCTTCAGGTCAGCCAAGTGCGCCTCCCAGCGTTCCACCGCGTCCGGCTGGTCGGCGCGGGTCGCGGCGAAGATCGCATCCCACTGCTGCGTTACGGCCTGTTCGGCGCTCGCGTCGGGGAACATCAGCTGCGCCCAGCCGCTGACCGGCGCGCTGATCAGGTTCCAGTTCAGACGGTTGGTCATCACCTGCGCGGTGTACGGACGGCGGTACGCCGCGACCGTCCGCTGGTGCGTCGCCACGCGCTCGGGGTCCACGCCGCCCAGCAGGTTCGGGTTCGTCGCGCGGATTGCGATCACGGCGCCGCCCGCCTCGGCCGTCTCGATCTCGGCGTCCACGCGCCAGCGGCTGATCTGCTCGAAGGTGCCGTCCGGGGCCAGCTCGAAGCGCGCCAGCTGCACGTCGTCATCGTCCCAGCGCACGTCCACGAAGCTCGCGCCCGCCGCATACGCCTCGCGCACCACCAGCCGCGCCAGCTGCGCCGTCTCCACCGGGGCCTGCACCAGCACGCGCTGACCGGGCTTCACGCCCAGGCCCACCCGCACCGCCAGACGCGCGTAGTTGCGAAGCTTCTCGTCAAAAGTCAGGGTCATGCCCGGCAGGATAGCCACGCCACCCCCGCAGATACAAAGCGCGTCCCGCCAGCCCGGCATGCCCTTGACGGATTCAGGAACGCCCCCTATAGTTTTGGGGCTGGATGTCGAGGCGTAGCGCAGCCTGGTAGCGCACTACCTTGGGGTGGTAGGGGTCGTGAGTTCAAATCTCGCCGCCTCGACCAGCACGGAAGCTCCTCCTAGAGGGGCTTCCTTCTTTTTGTCCCGCACGGTTGAAGCGCCGCCCCTTTTGACCGGGGCGGCGCTTCGTGTGTTGAGAAGGGCTCATGGCGACAGGCAGGTCTACACGGATCCGGCGGGTGTCCGAGGGTCCAGGAGGCTGCGGGTCCAAGAAGAACTGGCACACGCTGGTCTTCACCTCTTCGACCGTCAAACTTTCAGATCACGCGCACGCCAATCTGGACCGGGATCAGGCATCCCGGTCGACCAGCGTCCCGGCGGTGTCGATGGGGAAGTCCATGACGCGGCCCTCCAGGCCGTTGCGCTTCATGACGCCGTGCAGGTACGCGTGCAGGGGCGCGGTGGGTTCGCGGGTGTCGTGGAAGCACAGCACGGTGGGCCCGGCGCCGCTGAGGGCCGCGCCGAGCGCACCGTGCTTCCAGGCTTCCTCCAGGATGTCGCTCAGGCCCGGCACCAGGGGCGCGCGCCAGATCTGGTGGATGTAGTCCTGCATGGCGTGGCGCAGCAGGTCCAGTCGCCCCTGCGCGAGCGCGGCGGCCAGCAGCGCAGCGTGGGACAGGGCGTGCACGGCGTCGGCGCGGCTGTACTCCTTGGGCAGCACGGCGCGGGCCTTGCTGGTGCTCAGCTCGAAGTCCGGGATCAATACGGTCACGCCCAGGTGCGCAGGTGGGTCCAGCCGGACGTAGTGCGTGCCGAGCTTGTCCAGCGTGGCCACGACAATCCCGCCGAACAGGGCCGGGGCGACGTTGTCCGGGTGGCCTTCCTCGCGTGCGGCGACGTCCAGCACCGCCAGGTCGTCCAGGGGGCGGCCCAGCAGTTCGTTCCCGGCGACGATCCCGGCGACCAGCGCGGCGGCGCTGCTGCCCAGGCCGCGGGCCAGGGGCACGTCGGTCTCGATCTCGATGCGGGCGGGCGGCAGGGGGCGCCCGGCGCGGGTCGCGGCGAGTTGCATGGCGCGGTACACGTAGTTGCTCTCGTCGGCGGGCGTGCCGTCCAGTTCGGGGCCCAGCGGGACGACCTGCGTGGTGGCCTGCGGCGTGACGCGCAGTGTGGTGTACAGCGGCACGCTCAGGCCCAGGCTGTCGAAACCGGGGCCGAGGTTGGCGCTGCTGGCCGGGGCGCGCACCGTGAACGGTGTGGTCTGGGGTGGGGGTGGGGTTCCGGGCATGGGGTGGGGCCTCCGTGTGCCCGCCATGCTACCCAGCCGCCCGCTGCCGGAGGGGGGCCGGGATAGGGCAGTGGGGGCAACGCTGGACTAACTGTCTTACGGGTCAGGTCAGAAATGAGCGTCAGGCAGGGCATTCAGGCCCTCAGTCCTTACCCCAGGTTTGCGGGACATCCATCCCGCCTTCAACCCCCCTTGAGAAAGTACGGGTCTCCACAATTGGGGGTCTGGACGGGTCGCATGCTGCTCTCACAACGAAACGGTTCACAGCGAACGCAGGAATCGTTGAATCCCATCACAAGTAACCAGTAAACGGAGGTAGGAATCATGGGTTGGATCATCACTATTCTGGTTGGTGCACTGTGCGGCTGGCTCGCGAGCCTCATCATGAAGACCGACGCCCAGCAGGGCGCGATCGCCAACATCCTGATCGGGATTGTCGGCAGCCTCCTGGCCCAGGCGGTCTTCGGCAGCTGGCTGAACATCGGCGGCGACGTGGCTGGCAACGGCTTCAGCTTCTGGAGCATCGTGTGGGGCGTGGTGGGCAGCGTGGTGCTGATCGCCATCCTCAAGGCCCTGCGCGTCCTGCGCTAAGCCCTGTACTCTCCACGTCCGGACAGGCCCCTCGCCTGTCCGGCTTTTCTGTGGGGCGTGCCGCGGGACCAGTGGTGGCTGTGGGTGACGCTCACCCCTTTGCCTGCTGGCCTTCCGGTGTGCTACATTCGGACGGCTTGTCTGATTCGGGCTGGCGCGGCACGGCACCCAGAACGGGTACCCCCCCGGCCCAGAAGGAAAAATCAGGCTCAAGAAGGAGAGTCATCATGGCGAAAGTGTGCGAAGTGTGCGGTAAGGGGCCGATCGTGGTGAACTCGGTCATCCGCCGCGGTAAGGCCCGCGCTGCGGGCGGCGTGGGTCGTAAGGTCACGGGCGTCACCAAGCGTGTTCAGAAGCCCAACCTGCAACCCCTCACGGTCACCCGTGGCGGCGTCAGCCTGCGCCTGCGCGTGTGCAGCAAGTGCCGTAAGGCCGTTGCCTGATTCCTGATTAGGATCTCGTATCGCCCCCAGCCCTGTGGCAGGGGGCGACTCGCTTTCATCCCTGATCACCGGTCCTCTGGCCGGAGATAAGGGTCATCCGTGGTGGCCGTCGCCGGGCAACCCCGCCAGCGAGGACATCACCCGTCGTCAAGACAGACCGCCGCCCGGTGCTGGGGCGGCGGTCCGTTCTCCGAGGCCAGCGGTCAGATGCTGGGCTTGCGGCGGTCCCCGACGAAACTCGCGACGAGCAGCAGCAGGGTGCCTAGGACCACGCACGAGTCGGCGATGTTGAAGATCGGGAAGTTCCCGGCGTTCAGGGCCTGTGTGATGCCGCTCAGCAGCGGCGAGTGGATCATGTCCGTCACCTTGCCCTGCCGCAGGCCGTCAATGGCGTTCCCGATGGCCCCGGCGGCGATCATGCTCAGCGTGACGCTCAGCAGGCGCGGCTGTGGACGCACCAGCAGGTACACCAGGATGCCCAGGCCGATCACGAGGCGACCCAGGGCCAGCGGCGCGGCGCTGCCGCTGAACATGCTCCAGGCGGCGCCGGTGTTGAAGGTCAGCACCCAGTCGATCAGGCCCGGAATGAACGGGCGGGCCGGGAGGCCCTCCTGCAGGTTCGCGAGCGCCC
>NZ_CP011389.1:1890000-1932500 GCF_001007995.1 Deinococcus soli (ex Cha et al. 2016)
CGCTCCTGCCATTCGGCGAGGCCCTCCAGGAGCTCGTCGGTGAGGTCCTTCCCCTCGTCCTTGCTGAGTCCGCCGTCGTCGTCGGTGTGCCAGTCCTTCAGGCGGACGCTCTTGCCGGGTTTGACGCGGTACTGGTCGGGGTTCATGCCCCGGAGCGTACCACCGGCCCCCCGGCACTCAGCTTGAGGGCTCGTTCAGCAATCTCCTCCCACTCCACGGCGGTCTGGCGGCCCGCGTCGAACTCGGCGGTCAGGGATTCGTGCAGCGCGCGTAGGCCCGCATGGTCCTTGCCCAGTTCGGTGCCGGTGTGCTGGCGGATCAGGAAGATCAGGCCCGCCACGCCGCTGTCCTTCGTCAGGGACAGGTCGAGCGGGCGGCCCAGCAGGGCGGGCACGTTGAACGGCGCGTACATCGGCCAGAACTTGTTCAGTCCGTCCGCGTGAATGCCCGCGCGGGTGCGGTGCGCGTCCCGCCCGAACAGCGGGTACTTGGCCGGGACGCCCTGCCCCAGCGTCTCGTACAGGTCGTTCAGGTCGTTCAGCACCGTGAAGTCCGCGTCGCCTGTCAGGCCCAGCCCGCTCAGGTGCAGCACTACACCCTCCAGCGGTGCGTTCCCGGTGCGTTCCCCCTTGCCGAGTAGCGTACCGTTGATCGCCGCGCATCCGGCCAGGACCGCCGCGAGGCTGTTCGCCACGACGAGATGCGTGTCGTTGTGAGGGTGGAACTCCAGCGATTCGGCGCTCAGTCCGGCGGCGCGCAGTTCGCGGATCATGCGCGGCACGCTGCGGGGCCACGCCGCTCCCTCCAGCGGGAGGCCGACGCCCATGGTGTCGCACACGCGGAACTTCGGCGCCTGCGAGGCGGGGAAGGGCGCGGCGAGGGTCTGCACGGCCTCCACGAACGGGAGGATGAACTCGCGCGGCGCGCGGGTGGCGTCCTCCAGGTGGAGCCTCGGGCGCAGGCCCGCGTCCAGCACAGCCTGCACGGCGTCAAGGTACGTGCGCGCCGCCTGGGCGCGGCCGCCCGGCGTGAACTTGTGGAAGGTGTGGTAATCGCTGGCACTGGCGAGCATGCCGGTCTCGCGCACGCCCAGCCCGGCGACCAGTTCGGCGTCCCTGCGGGTGGCGCGGATCCAGGTGGTGGGCTCGACCGGGTGCCCGCCGCGCCAGCGTTCCAGGGCACCCTCCAGCATGGCGCGGTCGGCGGGGCGGTACACGAAGAACTCCGCCTGCCTCAGCGCGCCGCTGCTCCCCGTGAAGCGGCCCATCAGGTCGTAGATCCGCAGGCCCGCCTCAGTCGTCAGGGGCAGGCCGCCCTGCTGCCCGTCGCGGTGCGTGGTCTCGGTCGTCCAGGCCTGGGCAGGCAGAGAAGCAGGTCGCTCGTCGCCCTCCCAGATCACCTGCGGGAACGCGTCCGCCGGGAACGCGGCGGGGAAGAGGTCGGGCGTCGGCACGTCACGCACAGCGGGGGTGTCCTGGGTCATGGCTGCACGTTAGTCCCGCATCATCAATGTCGTCAATCTTGATTCTGGAATCAATGTTAGGCTGAATGGCATGACCGCCTCCCTGACGACCGCGCAGGCCTGCGAGCAGCTGGGCGTGAAACCCGCCACGCTGTACGCCTACGTCTCCCGCGGCCTGATCCGCAGCGTTCCCGGCCCATCCGGCACCCGGCAGCGCCGCTACGACGCGGGCGACGTGCAGGCCCTCGCCGGGCGGCAGGCCACCCGCCGCGACCCGCAGGCGGGCGTGCAGGCCGCCGTGCAGGGCAGCCTCGACGGGCTGCGCGCGGGGGGTGCCGGGGGCGTGACGCCCATCCTCGACAGCGCCCTGACCCGAATTGAGGACGGCGGGCTGGCCTACCGGGGCGTGGACGCGCTGGGCCTCGCCGACACGGCCACCGTCGAGGAGGTCGCCGCGCTGCTGTGGACCGGCGACCCCGGCACGCGGCCCGCGCTGCCGCTGCGCGCCCGATTGAACCTCACCCGCCACCCGCGCGCCGACACGCCCCTGGAAGCGCTGGGGTACGCGCTGACGTACGCGGGCGCGCACGACCCGGACGCCCTCGACACCCGCCCGGTAACCGGTCCCCGGCAGGCCGCGCGCATCCTGACGCTGCTGCACGCCACCGCCGAACGACACGCCCGTCTGCCCCCCGCGCCGGACCTGCCGCTGCACGCCCGGCTGGCCCGCACCTGGGGCCGCCCGGACGGCGCGGACCTGCTGCGCCGCGCGCTGATCCTCCTGGCCGATCACGAACTGAACGTCAGCGCCTTCACCGCCCGTGTCACGGCCAGCGGCGGCGCCAGCCTCGCGCACTGCACCCTGGCGGCGTTGAGTGCCCTCCAGGGACCCCGGCACGGCCTGGGCGCGCTGCACGCCCACGACCTCCTGAGTGCCGCCCTGAACGGCGACGCCCGCGCAGCCCTGCGCGACGCCACCCGCCGCTTAGGGCACGCGCCGGGCTTCGGGCACGCCCTCTACCCGCATGGCGACCCGCGCGCCCGCGCACTGCTGGACGCCCTAAACGCGCAGTTCCCCGATCATCCCGTCACGCGCGCCACCCACGCGGTCATCCGCGCGCACGCGGGGGACACCGCCGAACTCCCCAACGTGGACCTGGCGCTGGCCGCGCTGACCCTCGTGCTGGGCCGCCCTGCCGGGGACGCCGTGACGCTGTTCGCGCTGGCCCGCGCGACCGGCTGGCTGGCCCACGCGCTGGAAACCCGCGCCGGGGGGCAGTTCATCCGCCCCCGCGCCCGCTACGTCGGCCCGGCCTAGCCCCGGATCTGGGTCATCAGCCGACGGGCCAGCAGCGGCCGGATGGCAGCGGGAAAGCCACTCAGGCCCGGCACGTCGTTCGTCTCCAGCAGGGAGAAGCGCCCCGCGCGGTCTTCCAGGAAATCCAGGCCCAGGATGTCCGCGCCCAGGTGCGCCATGGCGGCGCGGGTGTACCCGGTCAGTTCAGCGGGCAGATCGGTGAGGGTGTACTCCTGCGTGTCCCGGTTGGCCTTCCACGACCCGCTGCGGCGCGCCATGCCCCAGATCTCGTTGCCGACGGCGAGGCAGCGCAGGTCGCGCACGTAGTCCACGAAGGGTTCCAGGGTCACGTAATCGTCGGCGGTCCAGGCGAGATCGCGTAGGTCCGCCCAGTCCTCGCGGGTGCGGACCAGCGCCTTGCCGTATCCGGCGTGATAGTTCCCGACCTTCAGGACAGCCGGGGGAGCAGGCTCGGTGTGGTCCAGCAGGGCGCCGCCCAGCACGATCTCCTGCGGCAGCATCGGCATCCCGATGGCCTGCATCTCGGCGCGCATGGACAGCCGGTCGAAGCCGCGTTGCAGCGTCGCCGCTGGATTGACGCAGGGCGTGCCCGTCAGGCGGATCAGATCAAGGACTACCCGGTGCCGGGGCTCCGGGCGGATCGCCCCGACGCGCCACAGCACGCCGTCCACGCGGGTGCGGCCCTGCTCGTCCAGCAGGTACAGCGCGTTCCCGCTGACCTGCCACTGCGCGGTCTGGAGGCGGCAGCGGCGCACCGAGGCGCCGGGGAAGTGGTCAGCCCAGTCGCGCTCTCCGTTCACGATCACCACGGTCGGACGTGCAGTCATGGGCGCAGCATAGTGACTACATCGCCCGGTCGGGACCGCAGCCTTGTTACCGGCGGATCAGGGCGAAGGCGCGTCCGCCGAGCAGGGTGATCAGTGCGGCGCTGCCCAGGGCGATGCCCAGCGCCCAGGTGAGGCCGACGTGGTCGGCGACGAAGCCGATGGCGGGCGGCCCCAGCAGGAAGCCACCGTACCCGATGGCGGCGACGGCGGCGATGCCGCGCCCGGCGAGGGCGTGTCCGGCGGTGCCGTACATGACGGGGACGACGTTGCTCAGGCCCAGGCCGGACAGCGCGAAACCCAGCGTGGCGGGGATCGGGTCGCGCCACAGCAGCGCCACGGCAAGGCCGATGGCAGTGACGAGGGAGCCGATGCGGACGATCTGCTCGTCGCCGAGGCGGGCGCGGCCCAGGTCGCCGAACCAGCGGCCCAGGGTCATGGTGGCCACGAACGCGGCGTAGCCGAGTCCGGCGGCGCCGCCGGGGACGCTCAGGACGTCACGGAAGTACAGCGCGGCCCAGTCGTAGTTGGCGCCCTCGGCGAGCATGCCCAGGAAGCACAGCAGGCCCAGCAGCAGGACCGGGAGGGTCAGCACCGGGCCCGCTGGGGTGGCGGTGGTCTGGGTGTCGTTCTGCGGGGTGTCCCCGGCGGGGTCGGGGATCAGGAGGCGCAGCGTGACGGCGGCCAGCAGGAGGGTCGTGGCGACCACGAGACCGGCGTGCAGGGGGATGGACACGCGGCCGATCAGGAGGCTGCCGGCCCCGGCGCCGAGCAGGCTGCCCAGGCTGAAGTAGGCGTGCAGGCGGCTCATGATCGGGCGGCCCAGGGTGCGTTCGACCGTGACGCCCTGGGCGTTCATGGCGACGTCCATGACGCCGTTCGCGGCCCCCAGGATCGCCAGCGCGGCGATCAGGGTGGGGAGGCTGGGCGCGAGGACGGGCAGCAGCAGGCTGAGGAGGAACAGCACGGTGGCGACGCGGGTGACGGGGGCGCTGCCCCAGCGGGCGATCCAGCGGCCCACGAGGCTCATGCTGGTCACGGCGCCGATGCCGCTGGCGAGCAGGGCCACACCGATTTGCGCGGGGGTGAGGTCCAGGCCGTCGCGCACGCCGGGGATGTTCACGGCCCAGGTGGCGAACACGGCGCCGTTCACCATGAAGACGGTGTTCAGCGCGCGGCGGGCGGCCTCGGCGCGGGGCTGGATGGTGGTGGCGGGGGCGGCGGTGGTCATGCGGAACCTCGGGGGTGGAGGGAGGGCGCGGCGGTGGGGGCCATCAGCGATCTGAAACGATTCAGATCGGGTCTCTATACGCTACCATTCAGGCATGCCCCCCGCCAAGCCAGTCCCCACCGGGCCGCGCGCCGCCAGCCGACCCACCCTGCGGGACGTGGCGCGCACGCTGGGCGTCAGCGTCGCCACCGTCAGCAACGCCTACAACCGCCCGGACCAGCTCAGCGAGGACCTGCGCGACCGCATCCTGGCCGCCGCGCGCGACCTGGGCTACCAGGGCCCCGATCCCCTCGCGCGCAGCCTGCGCCGGGGCCGGACCGGCGTGCTGGGCGTCGTGTACGACGCGCCGCTGGACTACGCCTTCGCCGACCCGGCCGCCGCGCTGTTCCTCGGCAGCGTCACCCGCGCCGTGCAGGACCGCGACCTGAACGTCCTGCTGCTCGCCGCGCCGCACGACCCGCAGGCCGACGCGACCCTGGCCGTGCGCAACGCCAGCGTGGACGGCTTCATCGTGTACTGCGCCGCCGAGGGCAGCCCCCTGCTGCGCGCCGTGCTGGACCGCGCCCTGCCCACCGTGCTCGTCGATCAGGACCCGCAGGCGGGCAGCGCCCACGTCGGCATCGACGATGCCGGGGGCGCGCGGGCGGCCGCCGCTCACCTGCTGGACCTCGGGCACCGGCAGCTGGGCGTGCTGTGCCTGGAACTCGCCGACGACCGCCACCGGGGGGCGGTCAGCCCCGCGCGCGAAACGCGGGTCGCGTACCGCACCACCGCGCAGCGCATCCGCGGCTACCGCGCCGCCATGGCCGCCCACCCGGACGCCACGCTGCACCTGATGGAAGCCGGGCAGAACACCCCCGCCGACGGCGAGGCCCTGACGCTGGACCTGCTGCGTGCCCACCCGGAGGTCACGGGCGTCGTGTGCATGAGTGACGTCCTCGCGCAGGGGGCGCTGCGGGCCGCCGCCACCCTGGGCCTGCGCGTCCCCGGGGACCTCAGCGTGATCGGCTACGACGACCTGCCCAGCTCCGGCGCGCTGAACCTCACCACCGTCTGGCAGCCCACCCCGGACAAGGGCGCGGCGGTGGGTGCGGCCATCCTCGCCCTGCTGGACGGCCAGGAACCCGCCCCGGTCACCCTCCCGACCCGGCTGGTCGTGCGCGGGAGCACCGCCCCACCCAGCCTGCCTGCCGGCTCACCCGCCTGAAGCGCGCTACCCTGACCCCCATGAAGATTCTGGTCGTGGGTGGCGCGGGGTACATCGGGTCTCACACGGTGCGGCAGCTGCGCCGCGCCGGGCACGAGGTCGTCGTGTTCGACAACCTGTCGAGCGGGCACGCCGAGGCCCTCCCCGCCGACGTGCCCCTGGTGCGCGGCGACCTGCTCGACGCGGACGCCGTGCGCGCCGCCCTGAGCGCCCACCAGCCCGACGCCGTCATCCACTTCGCCGCGCTGATCGAGGTGGGCGAGAGCATGCGCGCCCCGGCCCGCTACTACCGCAACAACGTGGTGGGCAGCCTGAACCTCCTCCAGGGCATCGTGGAGACCCGCAAGATCCCGCTGGTGTTCTCCTCGACGGCCGCCGTGTACGGCACCACCGACCTCGTGCCCATCCCCGAGAACGCCGCCATGCAGCCCGAGAGCGTGTACGGCGAGACGAAACTCATGACCGAGCACATGATCCACGCGTTCCACACCGCGCACGGCCTGCCGTACACGGTACTGCGCTACTTCAACGTGTGTGGCGCCGCGCCCGAGGGCGACATCGGCGAGGCGCACGCCGGCAAGAGCCACCTGATCGAGATGGCCGCCCTGACCGCCCTGGGCCAGCGCGAGAAGATGCTGATCTTCGGGGACGACTACCCCACCCCCGACGGCACCTGCATCCGCGACTACGTGCACGTGCAGGACCTCGCCGACGCGCACGTCCTGGCCGTCGAAGCCCTGCTGAGCGGGCAGCGCCAGGGCGGCACCTTCAACGTCGGCCTGGGGCGCGGCTTCAGCGTCAAGGAGGTCCTGGACACCGTGGACGAGGTCGTCGGCACGCCCCTGAACCGCGAACTCGCCCCGCGCCGCGCCGGGGACCCCCCCCGCCTCGTGGCGGACGCCACCCGCATCCGCGAGGAACTCGGTTTCAAGCCGCAGTTCACGGACCTGAAGGACATCGTGCAGACCGCCTGGAACTGGCACAAGGGCCACCCGCACGACTTCAGAAAATGAGTTGAATGGGGTCAGGGGGAGGCGGTTGGCCTCTCCCTGTTTCACGTCTCCTGTTCGGTGCTCAGGCCGGTGATCAGGGCGGTCAGGGCGTCGGGCAGCGCGGTGTCCAGGCGGAGGTGCAGCGCGCCCAGCGGGGAGTCGCGCAGGGCCTCGCGCACGGCGGGCGAGGGGTCGCTCATGGGTTGCAGGCCCGCGATGAGCGCCTGGGTGTAGGTCAGCAGCCGGGCGGGGGCGTCGCCGCGCAGGCCAGGCAGCGCGCGCTGGAGGCGGGGCGCGGTGGCGCTCAGGTGCGCCGCGACGCGGGTCTTGTGGGCGTGGGCGCGCGCGGCGCTGATGTTGTGTTCCAGGATGCCCGCCAGGAGTGGGATCAGCCGGGTGAGGTCCGGGTGGGCCAGGGTGAGGCTGCCCAGGGTGCGGGCCAGGGTGGCGGGGGTGTGGGTGCCGCCCAGGTCGAGGTGGCGGTTCAGGTCGCGGAAGAAGTCGTCCAGCAGGTCCTCGTACAGGCTGAGGAAGAGGTCCTCCTTGCTGGGGAAGTACGCGAACAGCGCGGCCTTAGTGAGGTGAACCTGTTCGGCGATGGCGTTCAGGGTGAGGTCGGGGTAGCGGTGGGTCTGCCACAGGGTGCGGGCAGCCGTGAGGATCTGCGCGCGGCGTTCCTGTTTCGCGGCGTCGCTGCGGGCGCGCACTTGGGTAACCATAGGTTAATTATAACTGAAGGTCTGACAGGGGGGCTTGTGGAAGATAACGGCTGGCGACTCTTGAAAGGCTGACTACGGGTAACTAATCTCTAGTTACCGGCGGTTGCTTAAGTGTTCCGCCAGAGGAGCCCCCATGACCCAGCCCGCCCCCACGACCCGGCCTGCCCCCAGCACCGCCCTGATCACCGGCGCCAGCAGCGGCATCGGCGAACAGATCGCCATGGCACTCGCCGCGCGCGGCAGCCACCTCATTCTCGTCGCCCGCAGCGAGGGACCCCTGAACGCCCTGGCCGACACCCTCCGCACCCGGCACGGCGTGCAGGTCCACGTCCTCCCGCAGGACCTCACCCGGCCCCACGCCGCCCGCGACCTGCTCGACCGCACCCAGGCCCTGAACCTGAACGTGGACATCCTCGTGAACAACGCGGGCTTCGCCGACTACGGCGAATTCACCGAACTCGACGTCCAGAAGCAGCTCGACATGATCCAGGTGAACATCACCGCCCTGACCGAACTCACGCACGCGTACCTGCCCGGCATGCGCGCGCGGGGCCGGGGGCGCGTGCTGAACATCGCCAGCACCGCCGCGTTCCTCCCGGGGCCCCTGATGGCCGTGTACTACGCCACCAAGGCCTACGTCCTGAGCTTCAGCGAGGCCCTGCACGAGGAACTGCGCGGCACCGGCGTCAGCGTCACCGCCGCCTGCCCCGGCCCGGTCGAGACCGGCTTCCAGGCCGCCGCGAACATGGGCGGCAGCCGCCTGCTGCGCGACCGCCTGACCCGCGCCGCGATCCTCCCCGCCCGCGAGGTCGCCGCGCAGGCCGTCACCGCCATGCTGCGCGGTGAGGGCGTGCACGTGATCGGCACCGTCAACCGCCTCCAGACCCTGCTGCCCCGCCTGCTGCCCCGGCGCGCGGTGCCGCCCCTGATCCGCCGGGTGCAGGGCCAGCACTGACCCACGCCAGATGGCGCAGGCACACCGGGCCGGATTGCCGTACGCTGCCAGGGATGACCCACCCCGATCTCACGGCCCACATCGAGCGCGGCCTGCGTGACCTCGCCGACCTCGTCGCCATTCCCAGCGTCTCCGCCCAGGGCCGCCACCTGCCCGACGCCGCCCGGGCCGTGCAGACCCTCCTGGAAGCCGAGGGCTTCACCGTCCGGCAGTACCCCGGTCAGGTCGCCCCGATCCTCCTGGCGGAAGCGGGCGAGGGGCCCTTCACGCTGCTGATCTACAACCACTACGACGTGCAGCCCGAGGACCCCGCCGAGCTGTGGGACACCCCGCCCTTCACCCTGACCGAACGGGACGGCCGCCTGTACGGGCGCGGCGCCAGCGACGACAAGGGCGAACTCGTCTCCCGCCTCGCCGGCCTGCGCGCCCTGAAAGAGCAGCGCGGCGGTCAGCTGCCCCTGAAGGTCAAGTGGCTCATCGAAGGGGAAGAGGAGGTCGGCAGCCCCAGCCTCGAAGCGTTCATCGCCGGGCATGCCGCCGAACTGAAGGCCGACGGCGTCTGGTGGGAATTCGGCAGCATCACCCCCGAGGGCCGCCCCGTGCTGTACGCGGGCCTGAAGGGCATCATCTGCGTGGAACTCCGCTGCCGGGTCGCCGCGAGCGACCTGCACAGCAGCAACGGTGCGGTCGTGGACAACCCCCTGTGGCGCCTCGCCGCCGCCGTCGCCTCCTTACGCGGCCCCGACGGCACCGTCCTGATTCCCGGCTTCCATGACGACGTCCGCCCGCCCAGCCAGGCCGACCTGGACGCCATCGCCGCCCTGCCCGGCACCGGCGAGGCGCTGCGGGGCACCTACGACGTGACCCGCACCCTGGGGGACGGCAGCGAGTACCACACCCGCCTGAACCTCAAACCTGTCGTGAACGTCAACGGCTTCCACGGCGGGTACGAGGGCCAGGGCAGCAAAACCGTCCTACCGGCCGAAGGCATGGTGAAACTCGACTTCCGCCTCGTCCCCGACCAGCACCCCGACCGCATCGTGGAACTCCTGCGCGCCCACCTTGACACGCAGGGCTTCAATGACATCGAGATCGTTGAGCTCGAAAGCCACCAGCACCCCGCCCGCAGCGACCTCAACCACCCCTTCGTGAAAACGGCCGTGCAGGTCGCCCGTGACGTCCATGGCCAGGAGCCCATCCTCAACCCCAGCAGTGGCGGCAGCGGCCCCATGCACCCCTTCATGCAGCACGTCGGCGCGCCCGTCATCGCCCTGGGCATCGGCAACATCGGCGGACGCGTCCACGCCCCCAACGAGAACATCCTCCGCCGCGACTTCGACAACGGCATCCGCTACGCCGCCGCGCTCATGGCCGCCCTGGCCGACGGGTAAATGGAGAAGTGACGCGCTGAACGGGAGGCTCAGCGCGTCACTGCCGTCCAGTTCAGGTGTCGGGGTAGACCTTGATCTCGGTGATGTGCGCCCGGTCGGGGCGGGTCAGGGCGTGGGCGACGCTCTTGGCGAGGCCGCGCGGGTCGATCATGCTGTCCCAGCTCATGCCGGCGTCGCGGTTGGCTGGCGTGTCGATGGCGCCCATGGGGTACAGGACCATGCCGCGCACGCCCTTGCCCTTGAGTTCGTCGTGGAGGCTCAGGACGTAGGAGGCGACGGCGGCCTTGCTGGCGGTGTACAGCGCGGCCTTGGGGCCGCTGAGGCGCGCGGCCTGCCCGGCGCTGACGCCCATGATCAGGCCGTCTTTCTGCCTGAGCATGTTGGGCAGGACGCCCTGGACGGCGTGGAAGAGGGTGCGCATGTTCGCGTCGAACATGGCGTTGTAGTCGTCCTCGGTGGCTTTCTGGGCGTCCTGCATGGCCCAGGTGCCGACGGTGTGGATCAGGGTGTCCACCTTGACCTTGCGCAGCGCCTCGATGCTGGAGGGGTCGCGCAGGTCCAGGTCGAGGACCTCCGTGGCGGGGAAGCGGTCGGCGGCCCGCGCGAGGCTCTCGCCGCGCCCGACGAGGACCATCTGCGCGCCCGCGTCGTCGAGTTCCTGTGCTATCGCGGTGGCCAGCGCGCCGCCCGCACCCGTGAGCATGATCGTGGAGGAGCCGAGGTTCGCCATGCCCCCAGGGTAGCGGTTCGGGCGTGGGGGGCACGCGCAAGCCTGAGGGAAGCTTTAAGGCGGCCTCATGCGGCAGGTTCGGGTCAGTCCTGCCCGTACGCGCGGGCGCGGACCTGCGCCCAATCGCCCTCGCCGAGGATGAACGGCGCGGCCTGCGTGTGTGGCGTGACGCGCGGCCCGGTCTGCGGGTCGAGATACACGTCGATCTCGCTGCGGATGCCGAAACCCTGCGCGGCGGGGTACGTGCCGGGTTCGATGGTGACGGCCAGTCCGGGCGTCAGGGTGCGGGTGTCGCGCGTCTCGTAGTCGTCGAGGTTCGCGCCCGCCCCGTGGATACTCACGCCCAGGTCGTGCCCGGTGCGGTGCAGGAAGTACGGCTCCCACTCGGGGCCCATGGCGTCGCGCGCGGCGCGGTCGGCCATCCAGCCCTGCACCTCGCCCCAGCCGGCGCGGGCGTACCCGTCCACAATCGTGCGCAGCGCGGCGTCGCGCGCGGCGACCACGGCCGCCCAGGCGCTCTGGTACGCGGGGGTGGGCTGCCCGGCGTACCCGACCCAGGTGACGTCCGCGAAGGGGCGGCCCGGTTCCTGCGCCCACAGGTCGATCAGCACGCACTCGCCGCCCCTCAGGGTGGCGTGGCGTTCGGGGCTGGGTTCGTAGTGGCTGTCGGCGGCGTTCACGCCGAAACTCACGTTCACGGCGTGCCCGGCCTGCATGCCCGCCGCCTCGATCTGCCGCATGATCACCGCCTGCGCGTCCAGTTCCGTCACGGGCTGCCCGGCCCGCAGGCGCTCGTGGATCAGGCGAAACGCGTCGTCCTTCGCCTGCATCAGCACCGCCACGGCCCGCTCGTGCGCGGCCAGATCGTCGGCACTCCACGCCAGGAACGACTGGAGCAGATCGGCGCTGGTGTGGATCTCGGCGGCCCCGGCGGCCCGCACCCGCTCGACCGTCCCGGCGTCCACGCGGCTCACGTACGGCACCGCGCCATTCGGGCTGTACTCCATGGCGATGGTCCGCCCGGCGACCACGGTGCGCAGCGCGGCGTCGAGTTCCGCGTGTGACCCGAACGCCCGGCGCTCGGCGTTCCAGCCCCGCGTGATCTCACCCCAGGTGCCGCCCTCGATGTGGTTGTGCAGCACGGCCGCCTGCCCGCTGCGCGGCACCCACACGAAGAACCGCCGCGTCAGGAACGCCTCTTTCGGAAGGCTCAGCACGGTGCGGGCGTGCGGGTTGAGGCCCTGGAAGTCGTACACCAGCCAGCCGTCCAGGCTGGTCGCGGCGAGGGCCTGCTGCATACGCGTGATCGGCGAGGTCATGCCGCCCAGGGTACCGCCCGGTGCGGGCCGGGCAGTCGGCTGGCACGGACACCCGCGCCAGCAGTCGCGCGCCGCCCCTCCGGGAACAGGAGGCGCGGCGCTGGAAGGACTGAAGAGGTCTGGACGTGAGGCTACGATGGGGGATCACCCACCTGTGTCCTGATACGTACTCTGCGCAAGAAAGGTTTCCGGCGTGTCAGCCCGTCGCCGTCCCATCCGGGGGCGGTTACCGGTACCGGGCGAAGGCGTCGCGGCTGGCGTAGTTCTGCCGCCCGCTGCCGTCCGTGAACTGCGTCAGTGCCTGCACGTCCAGGCGGCCCCGGGCAAAGTTCATGACCAGCGTGGTCGTCGCGAAGCCCTTGGCGTACACGGCGGTCGCCGTGAAGTGGTTACTGTCACTGACGGTCGTGCCGTACGTGACCATCTGGGCGCTGCCCCAGTCGCAGTCGTTCGGGTGGCAGCGTCCGAAGACCTGCACGGTCATCTGCCCGCCCGCCGCACGGGTCACGTTCACACGGGTGATGCCACTGGTGGTCACGTTGCTGTTCACCCAGGTGCCCGTCATGTCCGCCGGGGCGGCCAACGCGCGCTGCGGGGCGATCAGCGCCCCCAGGCTCAGGGTCGCCAGGGCCAGCGCGGTCAGGGAACGGGGGGCGGCGGTCAGGGTGCGGGTGGTCATGATCGGATCTCCTGTGGGTCGTGAGCGGGGCGGGTGACCGGGGGCGGGCAATCGTCGGTGGACAGTCGCGGGTGGAGGGCCAGTCGGTCTCACCTCCTGCCGGTGGGGTTTCTGGCGTCTGGGACGCCTTCCCGTCTGGTGCCCCCACCGTACGTGCCCCCCCGTGAGCGGGCCATGATCGCCGCGCGTCAGCCGGGCATCAGGCATGATCGGCACGCGAAACGCCCGCCTGGATGCTGCGTCCAGGCGGGCGGGGCAGGGCAGAGGCTCAGCCGGGCTGAGGTTCCGGCTGCATGTCCTGCATGGCGCGCAGCACCCGCGTCATGTGCTCGTCCAGGTCCACGCCCAGTTCCCGCGCGCCCTGCTCGACCTCGTCACGGTTCACGCCCGCCGCAAACGCGCGGTTCCTGAAGCGCTTCTTCAGGCTGCTCAGTTCCACCTGCCGCACGTCCCTGTCCGGGCGGACGAGCGCGGCGGCCTGCACCAGCCCGGTCAGTTCATCCACCGCGAACAGCGTCCGCGACAGCCGCGACTCACGCGGCGTTCCGGTGTACGCCGCGTGGCCCATGATCGCGTCCAGCACGGCAGGCGGCGTGTCCGTGTGCTCCCGAAGGAACGCCACGCCCCACGTCGGGTGCTCGTCCGGGTGCAGCTCGTAGTCGAAGTCATGCAGCAGCCCCGCCACGGCGTACAGCTCCTCGTCCTCGCCCCAGTGACGGGCGTAGGCGCGCATCGCGGCCTCCACGTTCAGCATGTGCCGCTGCAACGACACGCTGGGGGTGTGCCCCACCATCAGTTCGTACGCCTGATCCCGGTTCATGCCGCAGTCTAGAGGGTCGGAGGGTCGCAGAGTCTGGAGGTCCAGGCGTCACCAGCAGGACGCCCCTTCAGACGCTCAGACCCTCGCCCCTCGTACCCCCGCTTCAGCCGCCCAGGTAGCGGGTCCACTGGGGTTGCCAGTGGGCGAACTGCCCGTGGGCGTACACGCCGAAGGTGGGCGCGCGGGGGCGGGTGCGCAGGGGCATGGCGGCCTCCTCGGGGGTGCGGTTGCCCTTACGCTGGTTGCAGGCGCGGCACGCGGTGACGACGTTCTCCCAGGTGTGCCGCCCGCCGCGCGAGCGGGGCAGCACGTGGTCCATGGTGAGTTCCTCCGGCGAGCCGCAGTACTGGCAGGTGAAGGTGTCGCGGCGCAGCACGTTGCGGCGGTTGAACGGCACCGGGTGCACGCGCGGGCGGCGCACGTAGCGGCGCAGGCGGATCACGCTGGGGACCGGCATGACCGTGCTGGGCGAGCGGACCACGTCGTCGCTGTCTTCCAGGATTTCCGCCACGCCGTACTGCACGAGCGTGATGGCCCGCTTGGCGCTGGTGACGTGCAGCGGCTCGTAGGACGCGTTCAGCACCAGCACCCGCGGCGCGTTCAGGTCAGCGGCGACCCGAGGTCTTCGGTTGGTGTCCGGCACGTCCTTTCTGGAAGTCATGTCCGGATTCTAAGCCGCGCCTGCCAGGGGATTGTTGCGCTGACACGCTTAGTTCACCCTGGGAATCGGGTGCGGCGAATGGCGTACCTCATACGGACTGCCGTCTGTTTCGTTCACAGCCTGGAATTTCACCGGGTTGCCAACGCCACGCCCGGAACCCGTTTCGCTCCCACTCTGCGGGGCAGTTCTACGAGCAGCGTCCGTATCAGGCCAGTCCGGCGGCGCGCAGCAGGCCGGTGCCGGTCTTCAGGCCGCCGCGCAGCAGTTCCAGGACGCCGTCCGCGACGTACTGCACGGCCAGCGCGCCCAGCAGCACGCCCAGCACGCGCGTGACCACGTGCACGCCGGTCAGGCCGATCACGCGCGCGATCTGCCCGGACAGGCGCAGCGCGAGGTAACACAGCAGCAGCACCACGCCCGTCACGAGGAACACGGCGGTCAGCAGCAGCGGCGAGCCGTGCGCGTCCCCCGCGAGGATCATGATGCTCGCCAGCGTCCCCGGCCCCGCGATCAGCGGGATCGCCAGCGGGAAGACGCTGATGTCCTGCCGTTCCTGCGCCTCCTGTTCCTCCTCGGCGGTTTCCTTGCTGCCGCTGGGGCGCGCGAACACCATATCCAGCGCAATCAGGAACAGCAGGATGCCGCCCGCGATCCGGAATGAACTGAGGCTGATGCCCAGGTGCTCCAGCAGCGCCCGGCCGAACAGGCCGAACAGCAGGATGATGATCCCGGCGATCAGGCTGGCGCGCAGCGCCATGCGCCGCCGCTCGAAGCTGGGGCGGTTCCCGGCCAGCCCGATGAAGATCGGCGCCAGCCCGATCGGGTCCATGACCACGAGCATGGTCAGGAACGTCTGGAGGGCCAAGCTGGAGAGTTCCGCCACATTCACCGTCCGAGCGTACCATCCGCCCCCTGCGGCGCACGTCCCCCGGGTGGACGGTCACCGCCCGCTGGGAGGGCCGCCCCTCAGGGCTGGCGGGGACGGACGTTCAGCTCCAGTGTGCCACTGGCCGGGATGCGCTTCCCGCCTTGCGTGATCACGGCGTTCACGCCCGCCGTGTACGAGTTCACGGGCGTGGTCGGCAGGACCCGCACCGTGACCGTGAAGTCCTCGCCCGCATGCACCTGCGCGCGTGAGGTCGTCACGACCACGCCGGGCGTGCTGGCCGCGCCGCTCACCGTGAACAGCCCCGGGTGCGTCTGACGGGTGTACCCGCCCACGCGGGCCGTCAGGGTCCGCTCGGTGCCCGCCGCGAGCGCCAGCGCGCTGATGCTCTCGCCCCGCTGCCCGCTGACCACCTCGGAGATCACCACGTACCCACCCGCACACCCGGTGCGGCGCAGCCCGCCGATGTCCTGTGCGCCCACGAACAGCGCGGGCATCAGGGACGCCACGACCAGCCCCAGGCCCAGCGCCGCCCGGGCGGGCTGCCGCCAGTGCCGCGCCGTGAACGCCAGCCCACCCGGGCCCAGCAGCAGCGGCACCAGCAGCGCCAGGATGGTGTGCCCCTCGCAGGGGTTCGTGAGCAGGGCGCCGCCCACGCCCCGCACCGCGAAGGTCAGCGCCGCGCCCAGCCCCCAGCCCAGCAGGAAGGTCGGCAGGAACGAGCGGGCGGTGTACACCGGGAATTCCGGAGCGTCAGGCTGCGCGGGGGGCTGGATGGGCGGCACGGTCACCCGCGCAGCGTACCGCCCCCGGCCCAGGCAAGGCGTCCCGCACCCCACCGCAAAGCCCCCCCTCGGCCTGCACGGAGCGGGGGAGGAGGGCAGATCCAGTTCTTCATACGGACTCCGGTTGAAAGGTTTGCAAAAACTTTCAACCCGAGCGGAGCGAGCAGGAGAAAAACGGGTTCCGGGCGTGGAGTTAGCAACCCGGTGTGGTTCCGGGTTGTTAACGCAACAGACGGAATCCGTATCAGTTCTGCGTCTGGCAGGTGGGGCACACGCCCATAAATTCCAGGCGCACGTCGGTCACCTGGAACCCGGCGGGCAGTGCCGAGGCGGGCACGGCCGGCACGTCCCCAGCGTCCACGTCGAAGATCGCGCCGCAACTGCGGCACACGGCGTGGTGGTGGGCGTCGCCCTCGTGCTTGTAGTCGTAGCGGGTGGCCTGCCCGGCGCGTTCCAGCGTCACGACCACACCGTCGCGCACCAGGGCGTCCAGGGTGCGGTACACGGTCCCCAGGCTCACGCTGGGCAGCTGTTCGCGCACCTGCGCGTGAATCCACGCGGCGTCCGGGTGGGACCGGGCCGCGCGCAGCACGTCGATCACCGCTGCCCGCTGCTTGGTCTGGCGCACCATCGTCATGCCCGCAGTCTAGCAAACGCCCCCTGACGCGCGGATGACGCGACGCACACAGTCTGGCGGGGCGGCGCGTCCCGGTATGCGGGTCACTTCGTTGCACCGGGTTCATTGCTTTCGTTCAGTCTGGCGCGTACAACACTGAACGACCATGCCCGAGCGCCTCCTGCCCCTCCTGACCACGCGACCCCAGACCGGGGACGCGCTGGGCGCGCGGCTGGGCGTGAACCGCGTGACGGTCAGCACCCTGGCCCGCCGCCTGCAGGACAGCGGGGTGCCCGTGCAGGTCAGCCGCGCCGGGTACGCCCTGCCCGCCGACGCCCCCAGTTCCTCGCAGGTCACGCCCACCGGACTGATGGGGGCCGCGCACCGCTACCACGGCACCGTGACGAGCACCCAGGACGCCCTGCGCGCCTGGGCCGACGATCCCCAGGACCCCGCCCCACACGGCGCGGTCCTGACCGCCGAGCGGCAGACCGCCGGGCGCGGGCGGCGCGGGCGCGCCTGGGACACCACGCACGGCACGCTGGTGTTCAGCGTCCTGCTGCGGCACGGTCCCGGCGGTGGCCCCCTGAGCCTCCCGCACCTGGCGCTGCTGCCCCTGGCGGCGGGCGTTGCGCTGGCCCGCGCCTCGGGCGTGGGCGGCCTGAAATGGCCGAACGACCTGCTCGCCCCGGACCGCCGCAAACTGGCGGGCGTCCTGCTGGAAGCCGACCTGCGCGGCGAGGAGGCCCGCCGCGCGGTACTGGGCATCGGCGTGAACGTCAGCGCCGCGCCGGACGGGGCCGCGCACCTGCGCGAGTTCCGCCCCGAGCTGACCCGCGCGGGACTGCTCACGGAGGTGCTGCGGGAACTGCACACCTGGCTGGACGCCCCGCCGCACGACGTGCTGCCCGCGTGGCGCGAGGCCAGCGTCACCCTCGGGCAGCCCGTGCGCGTGCAGACCCCGCAGGGCCCCGTGGACGGCACCGCCCTCGACCTCGACCCCAGCGGCAGCCTGATCGTCCAGACGCCCGCCGGACCCCTCACCGTCGGCGCGGGCGACGTGCAACTCATCGGCTCCCTCACCTGACGCCCCCACCCCCACACCGGAGGACACCACCATGACCCTGACCCACCCCACCCTCGCCCGCCAGCTCGCCCCCACCCCCAGCCTTCTGCGTGACGTGCTGCTCGTCGTGGGCGGCGCCGCCTTCGTCGCGCTGCTCGCGCAGGCCGAGGTGCCCCTCAAGCCCGTCCCGCTGACCCTCCAGACGCTGGGTGTGCTGCTTGTGGGCGCCGCGCTGGGCTGGAAGCGTGCGCTGGCGGCGCTGGCCGTGTACGTCGCCGCCGGGGCCGCCGGACTGCCCGTCCTGGCAGGCGGGTCCGCCGGACTGATGAACGCCGCCGGGACCGGCCTGCGCGCCAGCATCGGCTACCTGTTCAGCTACCCGCTGGCCGCCGCCCTCGTCGGCTTCCTGGTGGAACGCTACGCGCTGGACCGCAAGTTCCTCGGCACCTGCCTCGCCATGCTCGCGGGCAGCGTCGTCATCTACGCCGTCGGCCTCCCCGTGCTGGGCGCCCTGACCGGCCTGAAGGGCGGCGCGCTCCTGACCGCCGGCCTGACCCCCTTCATCATCGGGGACACCATCAAACTGCTGCTGGCCGCGCTGCTGCTGCCCACCGCCTGGAAGATCATCCGCAAATAACCGGCACTCCGGACACGGCCCCCACCTTCACCCGGGTGGGGGCCGTCACCATGCCGCGCGGCGGCGTGTGGCGTGTCTCCCGTGCGGAGACCCGTGAGGCTGGCGTGCCCTCACTCTGCCGGGCGCGCGGCTGGGTGGGCATCCGCCGAAAGTGGCATCCGCGCGT
This sequence comes from Deinococcus soli (ex Cha et al. 2016), assembly GCF_001007995.1. NCBI lineage: Bacteria > Thermotogati > Deinococcota > Deinococci > Deinococcales > Deinococcaceae > Deinococcus > Deinococcus soli (ex Cha et al. 2016). The sequence goes on from NZ_CP011389.1 coordinate 1,908,465, forward strand.
AGGCCGGGCGGCGTACGCTGGGGCCGTGCGAAGGACAACGGTGGCGGTGTGGGCGGCCCTCCTGGGCGGCGTGGTGGGGGCGCAGGCGGACACGCCGGTGCTGCGCGGCACGCTGCCCGGCTGGGCGGGCGGGGTGGGTTCCGTGGGGGTGCTGCTGCCCTTCCCCGGCGGGGACGACCGCCGCATCCAGGCGGCGCGCGGGACGCTCGGCGCGGCGGGGGACCTGACGCTGGCGCTGCCCACCCCGGAACGGCTGGCAGGCGCCCTGGTGCCGCTCGCGGAGTGGCTGAACCTGGACCCGCTGGGCTGCGTGACCCGCAGCGGGAAGATCACGCTGGGCGACCCGGCGGCGCAGGTGTTCCCGCTGAACGAACTGCGCGTGGCCGTGTCCGGGCGGACATTCCCCAGCGTGGGCAGCATCGTGGGTGAGGACCTGTGGCAGCCCGCGACGATCCTGAACAGCGAGGTGGACCTGCTGGCCGGGCAGGCCGGGGCGGACGGCCGCCTGCGTTTCCAGCGGCTGGTGTTCAGCCCGGCGGACGTGACCGTCAGTGGCGAGGCCCGCTGCGTGCCGGAGCAGGCCATGCCCGAGCGGCTGACCGTGAACCTGCCCCTGCGCGCCGGGTGGAACGTCGTGCAGGAGGACGTGAGTTACATCAGCGAGGACGCCACGCGCGCCCTGACCCTCGCCCCTCCGGACACCGTGACCGTCTGGCAGGCCCAGTAGGTGCAGGAAAGAGGGGAGACCGTCAGGCTTCCCCTCTTCTGATGCTGCCTGCCGTTACTCGGCGACGGTGGGCACGGCGGCGAGCGGGTCGCGGCCTTCCTTGATCGCGCCGAGGACGCGGGTGCGGATCTCGGCTTCCATGTCGGGGCGTTCGGCGATGTACGCGATGGCTTTTTCCTTGCCCTGGCCGATACGTTCGTCGTTGTACGAGTAGAACGACCCGGCCTTCTTGATGATCTCCATGTCGCTGGCGAGCGTCACGAGGTCGCTGAGCTGGTCGAAGCCCTTGCCGTACATCAGGGTCAGTTCGACTTCCTTGAAGGGCGGCGCGACCTTGTTCTTCACGGTCTTGACCTTCACGGTGTTGCCGATGGCGTCGTTGCCCATCTTGACGGGCTGGCCGATCTTGCGGACGTCCAGGCGCACGCTGGAATAGAACTTCAGCGCGCGGCCCCCGGTGGTGGTTTCGGGGTTGCCGTACATCACGCCGATCTTCTCGCGCACCTGGTTGATGAAGATGGCGGCGGTGCCGGTCTTGCTGAGGATTGCGGTGAGTTTGCGCAGCGCCTGGCTCATCAGGCGGGCCTGCAGGCCGGGGAGGCTGTCGCCCATCTCGCCCTCGATTTCCGCGCGGGGCGTCAGGGCGGCCACGGAGTCCACGACGACGACGTCCACGGCGCCGCTGCGCACGAGGAGTTCCATGATCTCCAGCGCCTGCTCGCCGTTGTCGGGCTGCGACACGAGCAGTTCGTCGGTGTTCACACCCAGGCTGCGGGCGTACACGGGGTCCAGGGCGTGCTCGGCGTCAATGAACGCGCAGGTGCCGCCGGCCTTCTGGGACTGCGCGACGATGCTCAGAGCCAGGGTGGTCTTGCCGCCGGATTCCGGGCCGTAGATCTCGGTGATGCGGCCCTTGGGCACGCCGCCCACGCCCAGCGCGAGGTCCAGGCTCAGGCTGCCGGTGCTGACGGCCTGCACGTCGAGTTTGCTCTCGGCGCCGAGCTTCATGATGCTGCCCTTACCGAACGCCTTCTCGATCTGGCTCATGGCCGTCTCGATGGCCTTGGCGCGTTCCTTGGCGTCGGTGGGGGTGGCGGCGATGTCTTTTTCTTTGCTCATGGCGTCTCCTGGATAGCCTCGGCCGCAGCCGACTCGGGTGCGGGGGCGGGGGTGGCGGGGGTGCCGCGCAGGCGGAAGGTGCTGACGGTTTCGTGAATGGGGCCGGTCTTGCGCAGGATGCTGCGGTGCAGCCCGGCGCTCCCGGCCGTCCAGTGTTGAGGGAAGAGGATCGGGGGCACGCGCGGCGCCGGGCCCTTCTTGCGGGCCAGCGTGACGTGCGCCTTGAAGGGGAGGTCGTCGGTGCTCAGGCCGAGCGCCTGGATTTCTGCGCGCAGCGCGGCGGCCAGTTCGTTCAGGCCCTCGGCCTCGACCTTCACGAACCACACTCGGGGGCTGCCCTCGTTCGGGAAGTACCCGGTGCCGCGCAGCTTCAGGTGCAGCGGCGCGGCGTCCGTGAAGAGGCGTGTGCCGAGCTTCTTCAGGTCGTCCACCCGGTCGTGCGGCACGGCCGGGAGGTACGCCAGCGTGACGTGCATCTGGTCGGCGGGCACCGAGCGCCAGTTGCCGCGCAGTTTGCCCTGCGCCGCGACGAGCGCGGGCGTGACGTCCGCCGGGACGGGCAGCGCGAAGAAGAGGCGCTGGGTGGTGGGCGTGTGGGTGTCCGGCGCGCCGCGTCCCTTCCCGGCAGCGTTCGGGCCGGGCCGGGGGCCAGCTTTGGGTCCGGTCTTGTTGCCGGGCTGGCTGGTGGGACGGGCGGGTCGTTTCGGGCGGGGGTCGGTCATGGGGTCCATCCTGGCAGGGTGCGGGCCGCGAGGGCCAGCGCCGCGACTGCGGCGCGCTCGCGCAGCTGCGCCGGATTGCCCGGCCAGTTCACGCCCGCCACGGCCACCCGCGCGCCGTCACTCAGGGCGACGTGCGCGCGCCCGGCCCCCTCGCCCCCCGTGCTCACGACCACCGCAAGGCCCAAGTCGGCCCCCAGGTGCTCGCGCGCGCCAGCCGCCAGTTCCCGCGCGCCCGCCTCGCTGACCAGCCCGCTTTCCTGCAAGGTCACGGGGGTCAGGCCCAGCGTGATCAGGCGGCGGTGATCCTGCGTGACCGCCGCGTCCAGGAAACCCGGCTGCTCGGCCAGCAGGGTGCACAGCACGCCCGCGCTGCCCGCCTCGATCACGCCCAGGGTGCGCCCGGCCAGCGCGGCCTGCACGGTGCCCGCCAGGGTCTGGTCGTCCTCGCCCCAGGTCCACTCGCGTAGCAGTGTGCGCACCTCGTCCAGAACGGGGGTCAGCTGCCTGCGGGCGTCCTCGGAGGTGGGGGCGCTGGCCGCCACACGGACGTCCACGCCGGTCAGGCGGGCGTACGTGGCGACGCTGGGGTTCGCCTGCCGGGTCAGGTGACCCAGCCGCTCGGCGATCAGGCTCTCCCCGATCCCGTGCGTGTGGACGGTGACGTGCTCCAGCGCAGCCGTGGGCAGCGGCAGGCGCGGCAGCACCTGCTCGGCCCACATGCGCCGCATCTCGCGGGGCGGCCCGGGCAGCGCCGCGATCAGCTTCGGCTGCCCGTCCCAGGTGGTGCGGACGAACCAGCCCGGCGCGGTCCCGACCGGGTTGGGCAGCGCCTCGGCAGAGGGAATCAGCCACGCCTGCTTGCGGTTCGTGTCGGGCATGGCCCGGCCGCGCGCCTCGAACAGGCCGCGCAGGTGGCTCAGCTGGGCCTCGTCCACCTGCGGCGTCTCGTTCAGGGCGGCGGCGATGGCCTCGCGGGTCAGGTCGTCGTCGGTGGGCCCCAGGCCGCCGCCCAGCAGCAGCAGGTCGGCGCGGCCCAGCGCCAGTTCGATGGCGGCCCGCAGGCGATCCAGGTTGTCCCCGACGACGGTCTTGCGGTGCAGGGTCACGCCGCGCGCGCCCAGTTCACGGGCGAGGAACGCGGCGTTGCTGTCGACGATCTCGCCGAACAGCAGTTCCGTGCCTACACTGATGATTTCTGCTATGGGCATAACAACCTCACCGGAGTATAGGCCAAAGCGAAACTTGCGTCCACCCCTGATCTTCGCGCATGGGCCCCTGGTCCATCCACCCGAACCGGGTACATGAGGGCCAGCTCAAGACCCCTTCACCGGTCCCGCTGTCTTCCGGCAGTGGGCGCTCACGAGCCCCACACGTACGCTGAATCCAGCACCACAGCGCAAGCGTAACGCGCCCTACTGGCCGCCCCCTCAGGCTTCGCCGCCCGTCCCCTTTCCCCCTTCCCCGGAAGGAACCCCAGGAGGCACCCCCATGCGCACCCCCATCCTCGGCCTGCTGCTCCTCGGCACCCTGACCCTCGCCTCATGCGGCCAGAACGCCGCGCCCACCCAGCCCGACCAGGCCGCCAGCCCCAGCGCCCCCGGCGCCGCCCCCACCAACCTCAACGCCGATCAGCTCAGTGCCCTGCGTACCCGCATCGCTGACGTGCAACAGCTGCGGGACGACGTCAGGGCCGGCCGGGTCGCTGCCCCGCTCGACGACACCGGCGCGGCCCTCGACCTCGACGCCCTGCTCGGCGACCTCCAGGCCGACCTGAACGAGGGCCTCCAGCCCCAGCAGTTGCCCGCCCCTGACCTGAGCGCCCAGTGGGTGCCGTACTCCAGCGCCACCTACAAGAGCGTCGCCGCCAACAACGCCTTCCGCTCGCAGTACAACAGCCTGCGCGGCGCCTATCCCTCCTTCAACTGGTCGACTGACGGCTGCAGCGGCCCCTCGGGCTACACCGGCTGGAGCGACGAGTTCTACTGGCCCTGCCGCCAGCACGACTTCGGCTACCGCAACGCCCGGCACTACCCCAGCCTGATGAACGAGACCCACCGCCACTGGGTGGACGGGCAGTTCAAGCAGCACATGCAGACCGTCTGCGACGGTCTCGGCTGGCGCAAGTACCCCTGCTACGCCGCCGCGCAGGCCTTCTACACGGCCGTGTACTTCGGCGGGAAGGGCTCCTTCTACTGAACTGAACGGACCTCCCGGACAGCCGGGCCGCCCCTCCGCCCGAACAGGGGCGTGACCGGGCGGCCCGGCCCGGCTGGTTGCATCCACTCCGCCGCTTCCCCAGCGCGCGCTCCCGGTACAATCGCGACACACTCCAGCCTGCTGCGTCCCCCTGCCGTCCCGAGGAACGATCATGACCGTGTCGCCCGCCGCGTCCCCCGCGTACGCCCGCCCCCGCCGGTTCCCGAGTCTATTCGCCCACCTGCGCCCCGGGCCGCCCGACCCGGCGCGGGACATCCAGCGGATCGTCGTGATCACTAGCGTACTGGTGTGGTGCGCGCTGTCGCTGCACTCCTACCTGGTGGAACCCACCCGCGACCGCCTGAGCCCCACGGAAGTGAGCCAGTGGGCGCTGAGCAGCGTCAGTTTCCTGATCCTGTTCCTGCTGACCCAGGCGGGCCGCCCGACCCTCCTCCTGCTTGCCCTCCAGAGCGTTCTGGTCCTGACCGGCAACGCCCTGCTGCGCGGCAGCAGCGTGCAGGCGGGCCTACTCATCCTGATTGCCGCGCAGGTGGGCCTGCTGATCCCCTGGCGCTGGGCGCTGCTGTGGGTCGCGGCGCAGTCCGGCGCGCTGCTGCTGATCATGCTCGTCCACTGGAAGCACGACCTGGACGGTCTGGCCTTCAGCACCGGGTACCTGTGCTTCCAGATGTTCGCGGTGACCACCACCCGCACCGCCCTGCGGGAGATCCGCAGCCGCCACGCGCTGGCGCAGGTGGTGGATGAACTGCGCGCCACCCGCGCCCTGCTGGCCGACGCGAGCCGTCAGGCCGAGCGGCTCCAGATCTCCCGCGACCTGCACGACCTGCTGGGCCACCACCTGACCGCGCTGGGCATGCACCTGCAGGTCGCCGCGCACCTCCTGCCCCCCCACGCCCCGGCCCGACCCCACCTGCTCACCGCGCAGCAGGTAACAGGCGACCTGCTGGGCGACGTCCGCTCGGCCGTCCGGGGGCTACGGCACACGGCCTGCTGCGACCTGCCGACCGAACTGGCTGCCCTGAGTGCCGCCGCGCCCGTGCGCGTCCACCTGGACTGGGCACCGGACGTGCATGTGCACTGCCCCGTGCAGGCGCAGGTGCTGCTGCGCAGCGTGCAGGAGATCCTGACCAACGCCGCCCGCCACGCCCGCGCCACGCAGGTCTGGCTGACGGTCCACCGCGACGCGGGCACCCTGCACCTGCGCGCCCACGACGACGGCCCGCGCCGCCCGGCGGACCTGCGGTTCGGCTGTGGCCTGACGGGCATGCGCGAACGTCTGGAAAGCGTGGGCGGCACCCTGGACGTCCAGCTCAGCCCGGCGTGCGGCGTGACCCTGCACCTGACGCTGCCCGCGCGGGGGACCGCATGATCCGCGTCCTGCTGGTCGAGGACCAGACGCTGGTCCGCCAGGGCCTGCGCAGCATGCTGGCCCTGTCCGGCGACCTGCAGGTCATCGCGGAAGCCGAGGACGGCCTGCAGGCGCTGCACCTTGTCCCGGAACACCGCCCGGACGTCATGCTGCTCGACTACCGCATGCCGCACCTGGACGGCCTGGGCGTCCTGCGCGGCCTGAAGGCCCTGGGGGCGCTGCCCCCCACCCTGATCCTCACGACCTTCGACGACGACGACCTGCTCATCGAGGGCGCGCAGGCCGGGGCGCGCGGCTACCTCCTCAAGGACGTCTCGCTGGAGGTGCTCCTCCAGGCGGTCCGCACCGTGGCCGGTGGGGGCCGCTGGCTGCAACCCGTCACGCCCTCGCGCGTGCGCGGCCCCGATGCGGCGTCTCCCCCCGGGGAGGCCATTGCCCTCACCACCCGCGAGCAGGAGGTCCTGCGCCTGATGGCCGGCGGGTACAGCAACCGCGAGATCGCCGGGCTGATCACCACCACGGAGGGCACCATCAAGAGTTACGTGTCGAACATCCTCTCGAAACTCGGCGTGCGTGACCGCACCCGCGCGGTCCTGAAAGCCCTGGAGTATCGTCTGATCTGATCAGGCTGCCATCTTCCGGCAGATGTCCGCGCAGCGGCGGCAGGCCTGTGCGCAGCGCTGGCAGTGGTCGTGGTGGTGCTGGCCGCACTCGGCCGCGCAGGCCTCGCAGGCTGAAGCGCACAGCGCGCACGCCTGCGCGTGCAGCTCACTGCCGCGCATCAGCAGCCGCGCGGTCAGCGCGCACACGTCCGCGCAGTCCCGGTCCAGGCGGATGCAGGCGCGCATCATGTCGATGTCCGGTTCGGACAGGCACGCCGTGGCGCACGCCTCGCAGGCCGCCACGCAGTCAAGACAGGCGTCGATACATTCCCGGATCATGGCTTCGGTCATGCCCCACCGTGGCACCCACGTCCCGGCAGGGGATGGGAGCCGGATTCAGACCCCCTTCACGCCAGTGGCCGCTCGAAACACAGACTGTGCTCCACGCCCGCGTACACCCCGAAGTTCGGGACGCGCCGGAACCCCGCCCGCGTATGCAGCGTGATAGCGGCGTGCTGCCGGTCGCCGGTCTCCAGCACCAGCCGCGCAGACCCGAGCGCCCCGCCCCGCGTGACCAGGGCGTCCAGCAGCGCCCGCGCCGCCCCCGATCCGCGCGTGTCCGGCGTGACATACATGCGCTTCACCTCGGCAGTGTCCGCGTTCCAGCGTTTCAGCGCGCCACAGCCGATCAGCGTCCCGTTCCGCTCGGCAGCCACGAGCACGCCGCCCGTCCCCGTCAGCGCGGGTCGGCTGGGCTGACCTCCACGATCCGGACAGCTTGAGCGGTCATGCAACCCAGTGCAGCACGCGCCGCGCCGAGCGACAAGGGCAACTGGGGGGTGGCCAGTAGCACGTAGGACCTGGGTGACCTCGATGTGGCCGGTCAGGGCACGCACACGCTGTTGACCGTCACCCCTCACCCACTGACCAGTTCGGCCTCCCATTCGCTGTTGGGTGCGCGGTCGTCTCTGGTCTGTCCGGCCTGACTGGCGTGCTGCGTGAAACGCGACAGCGTCCAGCTGTGAGGGCCGGCCCGCAGGATGTACGTGCCGTGCTCGCCGGGTCCGGTGACGCGGCGGCCGCTGTCGCGGTACGTGACCTCCACCGCCTCCCCGACTGGGAGCGCTTCCAGTGTGGACGTGAGAACTGCTCCGTGGAAGGAACGCTGCGGATCCGTGGCCTCCCCCTGCCACGCCCCGCTGAGGCACACCACCACGTTTCCGGCCGCGCTGCTTTTGGTCATGCCTCATCAGTGCACGTCCACCCGTGCGCGGGGTGAGGACCACCCCACCCCCCCTTCATGAGATGGCCGCCGGGTCACCACGGGTCAGGTCAGGAACAGCCGGTACGCCGGATTCGCCGTGACCTCGGTCGCCGGGTACCCCACCCCCGCCAGGAACGCCGCGAACTCCGGCGCGTCCCCGGGCGGCACCTGCACGCCCGCCAGTACCCGACCGTGCGCCGACCCGTGATTGCGGTAATGGAACAGGCTGATGTTCCAGCGGCCATGCAGGTGCGTCAGGAACTCCAGCAGCGCCCCGGGCCGCTCCGGGAACGTGAACGAGTACACCCGCTCATCCGTCGCCTCCGGCGCGCGCCCCCCCACCATGTGCCGCACATGCACCTTCGCCAGTTCGTCGTCCGTCAGGTCCAGCACCGCGTACCCGCGCGACACCAGCTCGTCGCGCAACTCGGCCCGCTGCCCGGGGGCCGCCAGCTGCACCCCCACGAAGATCTGCGCCTGCGCGCGCGGCGCGAAGCGGTAATTGAATTCCGTGATCGCCCGCGCGCCCACCACCTCAATGAACTCCCGGAACGCGCCGGGCCGCTCCGGGATCGTCACCGCGAAGATCGCCTCGCGCCGCTCCCCGATCTCCGCCCGCTCCGCCACGTGCCTGAGCCGGTCGAAATTCACGTTCGCGCCGCACGTCAGCGCCACCAGCGTCTCACCCTGCACGCCCCGCTCCTGCACGAAGCGCTTCAGGCCGGCCACCGCCAGCGCCCCCGCCGGTTCCATCACCGCGCGCGTGTCGTCGAACACGTCCTTGATGGCTGCGCACACCTCATCCGTGTTCACCCTCACCCAGTCGTCCACGTACCGGCGCGTCAGGTCGAACGTGAACGCCCCCACCTGCTTCACCGCCACGCCATCCACGAAGATGCCCACCGAATCCAGCCGCACCCGCTCCCCGGCCTGCACTGACTGGAACATCGCGTCACTGTCCTCCGGCTCCACCCCCACCACCCGGATGTCCGGCCTGAGCGCCTTCAGCACCCCCGCCACCCCTGCGATCAACCCGCCGCCCCCCACCGGCACGAACACCGTCAGCGGGCCCGGAACCTCCACCTGCCGCAGCAGTTCCAGCGCCACCGTCCCCTGCCCCGCCAGCACCAGCGGATCATCGTACGGATGCACAAAAGTCAGGCCCAGCTCGCGCTGCAACGCAAACGCGTGCGTCTCGGCGTCACTGAACGAATCCCCGAACAGCACCACCTCCGCCCCCCGCGCCCGGCACGCCCCCACCTTGATCTCCGGCGTCGTCGCCGGCATCACGATCACCGCCCGCACCCCCAACCGCTCCGCCGCGAACGCCACCCCCTGCGCGTGATTCCCCGCCGACGCACAGATCACGCCCCGAGAGCGCTCCTCCGCCGTCAGCTGCGCCATCCTGTTGTACGCCCCACGCAACTTGAACGAGAAGATCGGCTGCTGATCCTCCCGCTTCAACAGCACCCGGTTCGCCAGGCGCGCACTCAGGCGCGGCGTCTCACTCACCGGCGTCTCCACCGCCGCGCCGTACACCTTGCTCGTCAACGCCAACCGCAACACGTCCATCGCGTCCAGCTCACCCGGCTTGAAGTCCACCTGCGTCACACCCGATCACCCCTCTATGGTCTGAAAAGAAAACCCCCCACCGGACGGCGGGGGACGATTGGCAGCGCGCAGGCCGTCAGGCGTTCACCCCTGACCAGCCCATAATTCGCGCAGCTCTCATGACGGACAGCTTAGGGGCGGGGGGCGTCGCGCGGTGGGGAAGGGGTAGACAAGGGGCGGTGTTGTTCGCCTCGCGGCGGGCGGCCCCACCCCCCAGCCCCCTACCCCAGGGGGGTAGGGGGGGCCTACGTTGCACTGGGCAAGAGTTTTTACTCCTGCGGCGTGTTTTTGGTGGGCGGTGACGGGTCCGGCCTCGACGCCATCCTCCGCCCCCCGCAAGGCCCGCGCGCTATGCGCACGACGGCCGGTGGCAGTCGGCGGTGGCGGGCAGGGTGGATGGTGCGGGCCGCTGATCGACTGTTCTGGCTTCGGCAGAAGCGTGGGGTGGGGCTCCCCTTGAGGGGAGCTGTCGCCGCAGGCGACTGAGGGGTTCCCTGCGTAGCAGCTGGTTCCCGCTGCGCAGCAGCCTCCCTTCCCACTCCCCACAACCCACTCCCTACTGCCCCCTTCCCCCCGCGATCTCCCGCGCCAGCGCGTCTGCAGTCCACAGTCCGAGGGTGTCGGCGTGGGGGCCGCCGAGGAGGAGGTGGGTGTGGTCGTCGAGGCGGTCGTGGGTGGGGGGGGCGCCGGGCTGCCCGCCGGGGAGGGCGAGCCACGCGCCGGGAATGTCGGCGAGGCTGCGGCCCAGGTGCAGGTCGCTGGTGGCGAGGGCAGGGAGGGCGTCCATGAGGCCGACGAGGTCTTCGAGGGTTTCGCGGCGCAGGCCGGTGGGGACGCCGGTCAGGTGTCCGCCCTGGGGCGCGTAGCCGTGCGGGTCGCGGTGATGGATGGGCGGGATGAGGGTGTACGCGCCGTGCTGGGGGCGCAGGGTGAGGCCGTGGGCGTGCAGGACGGGCGCGTCTTCGGTGCTGGGCGTGGCGAGGTGCGGGGTCTGCCGGTACGCGCGGGCGTGGCGGGTGTGGACACCCAGGTGGTGTTCGGCCTGCGTGGGGGCGTGCGCGCCGGTGGCGAGGACGATCAGGGGCGCGTGGAGGGTGTGGGTCTCGTGCGTGACGATCTGATGGGTGTTCGTGACGGTCAGGCGCTCCAGCGTGACGCGCCCGCCGGGGTGGGGGGTGGCGCGGGTGTTCAGCAGCAGGTCGGTGCCGCGCCGGATGGCGCTCTGCGCGGCCACCTGCGCGAGGGTGCCCGGGCGGTAGGTGTGGGCCTCGTGCGCCCGGGCGTGCGGGAAGGCGCCAGGATCGAGCAGGGCGAGGCTCTGCGGATGCGCGGCCAGCAGGTCGCGGGTGGGCTGCGTGCCGGGGGCCGGTTCGGCGTGCAGGGTCAGGTACGGGCGGGCCTGGAGGGCGTCACCCAGCAGCGTCCGCAGTCGGTTCAGCGTCCAGCGGGCAGCGTCGTGCTGCGCGGCGGGCAGGTGGGCCAGCGTCCAGACGCCCGGGGCGAGGATGGTCGCGCCGTCCTCGTTCGGCAGGCCGCCCTCTTCAATCAGCAGGGTCTTCAGGTGCGGGGCGTGCTCGGTCAGGGCCAGGGCCAGGGCGCTGCCCATGCGGCCTGCGCCGAGAATCAGCACATCGTGGGGGCCCTGCGGGTCGGTGCCGGGCGTGAAGGGCTGGCCGACGTGGGCCCACACGCGGCCAGGGGTGGGGGTGGTCATGCGGGCATGATCGCCCGTTCTCACGCGCCTGTCAGGCGGGCGGGGGTGGGCGTGCGTATACTCGATCTTGATCATGCGTTCATTTCTGCGTGTTGGCGCTGCGGTGTGCAGCGGGCTGCTGGCCTCTGGGGCGTCGGCGCTGAATGTGCGGGTGCTGGTGGCGGCGGCGCCGCAGCTGACCGTGCGGGTCGCGGCGCCCGCCCCGGCGCCGGGCGCCCTGAGTGTGCCGGGCGCGCCCGGGGCGGCGCCGCTGCCGGTGCAGGCGTGGACGGTGGGGGTCAGCGGCACGCAGCTGACCCTGAACGGCCAGCCGACCGGGAACGCCAGCCTGTACCTGCCGCCCAGCGCAGGGAGCGTCGTGGAGATCGCCGGGAAGGCGTACCGGGGCGGCGTGCAGCTGCGTGCCGAGTCGGGCGGCGTGCAGGGCATCAACGTCGTGGATCTGGAGGACTACCTGCGGGGCGTGGTCCCGGCCGAGATGCCCGCGTCGTGGCCGTCGGCGGCGGTGCAGGCGCAGGCGGTCATCGCGCGCACGTACGTCACGGCGCGCATCAACCCCGCCACGCCGTACGACACCTGCGCCACCGAGACCTGTCAGGTGTACGGCGGGATCGCCGCCGAGAAGCCCCTGGCGGACGCCGCGATCGCCGCGACGCGCGCGCAGGTCGTGGCGTTCGGCGGGAAGGCGGCCAGCACGTATTTCAGCAGTGACAGCGGGGGCTTCACGGCGTCCAGCGGCGAGGTCTGGGGTAAGGACCTGCCGTATCTGGTGGCCAAGGCCGATCCGTTCTCGGCGGGCAGTCCGCGCGCCCGCTGGCAGCTCGAAGTCCCCGTGGCCCGCGTGCAGCAGGCGGCCGGGAACGCCGGGGTGCGCGTCGGCGCCCTCAGGAGCGTGACGGTTACGCGGGTCAGCGAGTCGGGCCGCCCGCTGGAGATCACGTTCGTGGGCGCCTCGGGCAGCGGGAAACTGACCGGGGCCAGCGCCGGGGGCTTCGTGCGGGCGCTGGGCGCGTCCGGCACGCGCGTGACCCTTGCGGGCCTGAACCCGCTGGTGCTGTCCGGCAGCGGCAGCGGGCACGGCGTGGGCCTCTCGCAGTACGGGGCGCTGGGTCTGGCGAACGCCGGGTACAGCCACCTGCACGTCCTGGGCTTTTACTACCCCGGCACGCAGCTGGCCACCCTGACCGGTGACGCGGGCCCGGCCCGCGCGGCCCTGACCATGCAGGCGGCGCTGCCGGTGCCGCCCCTGGCGCAGGTCTGGGCCGCCGTCCACGCGCAGCAGGGGTCGGACCTGCTGGCCGCCGCCCCCGGGTTCACGCCATGACCCGCGCCGCGACCCGCGCTGCTCGCCGCCGGGGCACGCGGGTCCGCGCGGCGCTGCTCGCGCTGGGCCTGCTGGCGCTGGGCGGCGCGCAGGCCCGCACGGTGAAGATCGTCTCGGCCGACACGCTGGAACTGCGGCAGGTGGACGGCCAGGAACTCGTGGTGATCAGCGGCGAGAACGTGGAACTGCGCGTCGACGACGACGTGGTCCGGGCCAGGCGCGTGGAGTTCAACCGCACGCGGCGCACCCTGACCCTGATCGGCGCCGCCTCGTACCGCAGCGCGAAGGACGGCGAGGACCTGCGGGGCGAGAACCTCGTCGTGGAACTCGGCAAGGAGCAGGTGAGCGGTGAGGATGTCCTGATCAGCGACGCCCGCCTGGAAATCCGCGGGCAGGAGGTGGACCGTATTCCGGGGCAGCTGCGCGCCACGGGCGGGTACTTCACGACCTGCGCCCGCTGTGGCCGCACGCCCAACGATTACGCGTTCCGCGCCGAGCGGCTGATCGTGTACCCCGGCGACCGGCTGGTCGCGTACAACGCGCAGCTGCTCCTGGCCGACATTCCCGTGCTGTTCCTGCCGGTGCTCGTGCTGCCCCTGAACGACCGTGACCGCCAGCCGCGCCTGGAGGTCGGCCGGGACGCCGTGGACGGCCTGACCGTCCTGGCCGACCTGCCGTTCAGTGTGGGCGGCAACACGCTGGGCACCACCCGGCTGCGCTACTACCAGAACCGCACGCCCAGCGTCGGCGCGGGCGTGACGCTGCGTTCGTACGCGCCGCTGCCGTTCGTGGACCGCGTGGACCTGGACCTGCTGGCCGAGCCGCGCCTGGTGGGGCAGGCCGGGCGGGACGTGAACCTGGATTTCGGCGTGAAGGGCCGCGTGCCCCTGGCGCTGGCGGTGCGGGATCTGGATTACAGCCTGAACGTGACCCGGCGCGACATCGGCCGGGGTGCCACCGACCCGCAGCGCGGCCTGACGGACGTGCAGTTCCGGGCCAGCGTGGAGTACCCGCTGTTCACGGCGGCGCTGGACTACGTGGACCGCTTCGGCCCGGCGCCCACGACCGCGCTGGATAGCACCAAGACTCTGAAGCGCCCCGAGGTGACGGTGGACCCCAAGCCGTACACGAACGGCCCGTTCAGCGCGGACGTGAAGATCACGGCCGGGAATTACACCGGGCAGAGCAACCCCCGCTCGCCCAGTGCCACCGCGCAGGGCGTGAACATCACCACCAGCCGCCTGGAGGAACAGCACAGCCTCGCGTACACCGTGAAACCCTGGCGGGACGCGGACCTGAGCCTGAGCAACACCTTCACCGGGCGGTACTACGGCACCGGGGCGCGCACCGTGCAGCTGGACGTGACCGGCACCCTCACGCAGCGCTGGGCGGGGTCGAACACCTTCAGCGTGACCGCGAAGTACCTGCGGACCGAGGGCACCAGCCCCTTCGCGTTCGACGCGCTCTCGGGCCGTCTACTGTCCGCGCCGGTCAGCCTGAACCTGTCCACCGTTCCGGTCAGGGACGTGAGTTTCGGCGTGTCGTACTCGCGGGACCTGTTCCTGAGGGGCGAGCAGCAGGGCAACGCCACCTTCAGCCTGGGCGTGAACCGCCGGCCCCTGAGCCTGACCGCCAGCGCGCAGGTCAACCCGGACAAACGCACCCTGGAGGACGTGACGTTCAACGCCACCCTGGCCGACCCGGACAGCGGCAAGGTGACCGTCACGCCCGCGCAGCCCGCCACCGCGACCACCCCGGCCCGCCCGGCCACCACGACCCGCACGAGCGCGTGGCCCGCCCCGAACCTCAGCCTGAGCGCGTCGGGTGGGTACGCCCTGGCGACCGGGCCCAAACCGCTGACCGTCACAGCGACCGTGACCGGCGACGTGCGCAGCAACCTCTTCAGCGTGGCCGTCACGCACAACGTCCGCACGCCGGAGATCACGTCCGTGGCGGTGCGCTACAACCTGACCCGCACGCAGGACACCGTCCTGAACGCCCTGAGCGTCAGTGGCGACGAGACCCTGAACCCGGTGACGGGGCAGCTCAGCGGCAGCCTGACGGCCCTGTGGCGCGGCCAGTACCAGTTCAGGACGTCCCACAGCCTGCTGCTGCAACGCCCGGACACCGCCACCAGCAGCGGCACCCTGGATTTCAGCGTCGGCACGGTCAGCGGCAGCCGCGACAGCTGGACCGTCAAGTACGGCGGCGCGTACGACCTGCGCCGGGGGGGATTCACCGCCCCGCAACTGAGTGGAGAACTGACCCGCACCCGCAGCGGCCAGAGCCTCGCCGTGACCGCCGTGATGAACACCCCCGGCCTGGACCAGAAACGCACTGAACTGACCCGCGTGCAGCTGAGCGGCGCCGCGCAGTTCGGCAGCCGCTTCTGGGTGTCGGGCAGCGCCCTGTACACCCGCACGCGGGCGGCGCTCCCGAACGACATCGCCACCGACACCCTGCAACTCAGCCCGCTGCGCGTGAACCTGGGCCTGGGCCGCGCGGGCGAACGCCCCGGTGCGTACCTGACCGGCACCCTGACGCAGAGTTTCACCTGGGTGGACGGCGTGCGCCAGACGCCGGGCCCGCTGACGCCCGTGTTCGGGTTGACCATCGACCGCTGCTGCTGGGCCCTGCAGGCCGAGGCGGACCTCGTGAACCGCCGCTACCGGATCGCGGTGGGCCTGCCCGGCCAGACGGGGTACCCGCTGTTCGAACTCACGCCGGGCGGCGCGAGCGTCCCGCTGCTCTCCCCACCCTGACCCGATCCGCCTGACTCTACGGAGGTGCCCCCCATGCGCCGACTCCTGCTCCTGACCGCCCTGACCGCCGCCCTCCTGACCGCCTGCACCGGCACCGAGGAGGTGACGTACGCCGTGCAGCTGAACGTCCTGACCGACACGGACACCTCGGGCCGCGCCACTGGGCTGCGCGCCCTGAACTCCGACGGCGGCCCCGTGAACACCGTGACCGTCACGGGCGGCGTGCAGGTGCTGCCCACCAGCAGCACGCGGCGCGTCATCACCGTCCGCACCGACGCTGCCGAGACCCGCGCGCCCGACGGCAGCGACCCGCAGCCGTTCGCGGACCCCGGCTTCACGCCCTGCTACACGCGCGCCGCGCAGGACGCGGGCCGCTCCCGGCTGCTGCTGCTCAGCGAGTGCAGCGGTGTGCAGCGCGCCGCGCTGTTCGACAGTGCCAGCCGCACGCTGGTCTGGTCGGCCCTGCTGCCCACCTACCTGCCGCCCGTCACCACGACCGACACGCCCCCCACCCGGCTGGCCGTGCAGGGCGACGTGGGCCTGATCACCCGCGCCCGCCTGAACGGCGGCAGCGAGGTCATCCGCGTGGCGGTCCCCGCCGCGGGCGGCAGCGCCGAGGCCAGCGTGCCGCTGGCGATCCCGGCCGTGTTCGACCTCGCGCCGTACGGGGGGCGCGTCCTTGCCGCCACCGCGACCGGCATCCAGGCCCTGAAGACCACCGGGGAGCCCGACAGCGCCACGACCCTCGCCCCGTTCGGCGGCACCCGCTACGACCGGCTGTGGACGGGCGGCGCCAGCGGCACCCTCCTCGCCGCGTGGCGCAGCAACGTTCTGGCGGGCACCGGCGACACCCCCCTGCGGCTGTGGGACGGCGCGGCCACGACTGCCGTCACGGTCGCGACCCTGTCCGACATCCGCGACCTGACGCTGCCCAGCGACGGAAAGGCGTACGTGCTCGCCGGGCAGAACCTGAACCGCTATGACGTCACGCTGGGCCTCTCGACCGGCAACTGGGCCCCCAGGACCCTGACCACCCTGACCGCGCCGTTGAGCATCGCCTGGACGGTCCCGCCCACGACCCCCTGACCTCCGGCAGGCGTCAGCGCCCCCGGGGAACGGCGACGTCCTCCTGTGGGGTGGGGACGGGAGGCGCGGGCAGGCGCAGCGTGACCTGACGGGCGCGGGTGTGCGCCAGCGTCCAGGCGCGGGGGTCGCGTTCCCTTGCGTAGTGGTCCCGCAGGTATCGGGTCAGCGAGGAGGCCCCGATGCACTCCGGTACGTCGCTCGCGCCGGGGTTGGGCGTGCAGTCGGTCAGCACGTCCAGGTGCGCTGCGAGGACCGGGACGGCTCCCGCGCCCAGGCGCAGCAGTTCGCCAGGGTTCGCCCGCTGCGGCTCGGTGCGCTGCGCGTTCGTGACGCCCGACAGGTCCCGCGTGATGTTCACCCGCGCGATCAGGCCCGCCGGGTTCAGCGCGGTCGTGACGAGCAGCGTGCCCAGCCCGAGCAGCAGGGCCGGGTACGCGAAACGGCTCGCCCGGTCCCGCCAGAGGGTCACGGCCAGCCACGCCAGGGTCAGCGTCACCCACACGAGGAACGCGGCGCCCAGCACGCGCGTCTCGCTCAGGCCGTATGCCTGGGTGTACAGCACCCAGCGCTGCGCGGCGGACGCCAGGATCACCGTCAGCGGCAGCAGCACGGCCGCGTTCAGTGCGCGGAAGGCCGGGCGGCGGCGGGACTCGGGGGTGCTCAGCGCGTACGCGACGCGCAGCACGGCGGCGGTCAGGAGGGCCACGGTCATCAGTTGCCCGAAGCCCTCGCGGATGAACGCCGCGTACGTCTGCCCGTCGGGCAGCGCGCCGCCCAGCAGCAGCGGCAGCTGCCGCGCCGCGAACGCCGTGAACAGCAGCGCCAGCGCGCCCAGCGGCACGCCCGTCTCGATCAGGCCCAGGCGGCCCTCGCGCGGGGCGGGGGGGAAGACGCTGGGCCGCGCGGCGAGCAGCGCGCCGTACACCAGCCCGCCGGTCAGGATCAGCCAGCCGATCAGGTGCCCCAGGGTGCTGATGGACCGGTCGAGGTTCACGTCCAGGCTCAGCAGCGCCTCCAGCGCCCGCGCGAACGACGCGTCCGCCCCGGCCAGCAGCGGCGCGAACACCGCGAGCAGCGGCACGGTCAGCAGCGCGCCCACACCCACCCGGCCCCAGGTGCGCGGGGCGGCAGGGGCGGGTTTCAGGTGCGCCCACGGAAAACGGTCGAGCAGCACCGCCAGCCCGTAGATGACGTGAATGCAGCTGCTCAGCGCCGCGCCCAGCCCGTCCAGCACGCCTGCCCGCGCCAGCCCCGGGAAGCGCAGCGCCGCCGAGCCCAGCCCCAGGCACAGCGTCAACGCCAGCGCGTTCAGGAAGCCCAGGTCGGGTGTGGGGTCCCACAGCGTGAACGTCACGCCGAACAGGGCGGCCAGCGCCAGCAGCGTCACCCCTTCACGGCTGGGGGGCGTGCCCTCGCGCCGCGCCCGCCACGTCACCACGCCCAGGTACAGGGCCGTCCACACCGCCAGATTCAGCCCGAACGCGCCGCTCGCGCCCTCGGTCAGCAGCAGCGCGGCCAGGGCCAGTCCGGCGGCGGTCAGCAGCGGCCACGCCAGCCTCGGCGCGGCGGGCGAGGGGGCCTGGGGGACATCGGCGGGCGCACCGGGGAGGGTCATGTGCGCACCGTACTCACCCTGCCCTCACGCGGCGTCCACCGGACGGACTACAGCGAAAGGAGGAGAAGCCCCCCTCCCTCCCGGCCGGGCCGGGCGCTACCCGCCGCGGGCGAAGCGGCGTTCCAGCAGGCGCTGCACGACCTCCAGCAGGCTGCTGACCGCCCAGTAGATCAGCGCCGCCGCCAGGTACGGCCCGAACGGCTCGAAGGTCCGCGCGATGACCAGCTGCGCGCTCCGGAGCAACTCCACGACCGTGATCACGCTCACCAGTGACGTGTCCTTCACCAGCCCGATCAGGGTGTTGCTCAGGCTGGGCAGCGCCACGCGCGCCGCCTGCGGCAGGATGATCAGCCGCATGGTCTGCGCGCCGCTCAGGCCCAGGCTGGTCGCGGCCTCCCGCTGCCCCTTCGGGATACTGAGGATCGCGGCGCGCATCGTCTCCGAGAGGTACGCGGCGGCGTTCAGCGTCAGGGCGATCACGCCGCCCGCGACGGGATTCAGCGTGACGCCCAGGCTGGGCAGGCCGTAGTAGATGACGAAGATCTGCACGAGCAGCGGCGTGCCGCGCATGAACGACACGTACAGGCTGCTCAGGCCCCGCACCCAGCCCAGGCGCGACAGCCGAGCCAGCGCGACCAGGAACCCCAGCGGGAGGCCCAGCACCATCGCGCCCAGCGCGAAGCCCAGCGTGACGGGCAGCGCGCCCAGCAGGGTCGGCAGGGACGTCCAGGCG
Source organism: Deinococcus soli (ex Cha et al. 2016) (assembly GCF_001007995.1). NCBI lineage: Bacteria > Thermotogati > Deinococcota > Deinococci > Deinococcales > Deinococcaceae > Deinococcus > Deinococcus soli (ex Cha et al. 2016). Next base: position 1,927,330 of record NZ_CP011389.1, read on the forward strand.
CTCTGGAGGACAAGTTGCAGCTGTTCGGTGTTCATGGGTCTCCCTGGCACGGCGCTGGGCCACGGGCGGTGGTGACCGCGTCCATGGCCCAGCGCTCACGGCTCTGAGCTTAAGGCTTGCTGACGTCCTGACCGAACCACTTGCGGCTGATCTTGGCGTACGTGCCGTCCGCCTTGAGTTGCAGCAGGGCCCTGTCCACAGCCGTTTTCAGGCTGGTGTTGCTCTTCTTCAGGGCGATGCCGACCGCTTCGGGGTCCCCGATGACGCCCGCGCCGCGCACGGGGAGGTTCTGGGACTTGATGAGGTACCCGACGAGCAGGCGGTCGTTGTATGCGGCGTCCAGGCGGCCCGCGGCGAGGTCCGCGAGGTACTCGGGCGCGCCGGGGTACGTGACGACGTTGATGCCACCCGCGTCCCGCAGCTGCTTCTCGAAGTTGCTGCCCAAGCCCACGCCCACGCGTTTACCCTTCAGGTCCGCGAGGGTCTTCGGAGCGAAGCTGCCGGTCTTCTTCACGATGATCTGCGGGCTGGAGTACGCGTAAGGCTTGCTGAAGCCGATGGTCTTCTGGCGTTCGGCGGTGATGCCGACCTGGTTGACGATCACGTCGTACTTGTTCGCCTGGAGTCCGGCCAGGATGCCGCTCCATTCGGTCAGGACGAACTCGGCCTTCAGGCCCAGCTTGGCCGCGACGGCCCGGGCGATGTCCACGTCGAAGCCGGTGAGGTTGCCCTTGTCGTCCTTGTACGTGAAGGGGGCGTAGGTGCCTTCCATGCCGATCTTCAGCACGCCTTTTTGCAGGGTGCTGGGGGCGGCGGCGTGGGCGCTGCCGAGGCCGAGGGTCAGGGCGAGCAGGGGCAGAATGACGTGTTTCATGGGACTCCTTGGAGGGCTGCCGGGGCAGCCGGGTGGGTGGGGTGGAGGTGCGGCGGGGGCGGGGCCTCCGCGCTGGTTCCAATAGCGTACAACTTCGGTCAACTAATAGATAGTGTCGTGTCTACACTATCCGGCCGGGGTGCCCTACCTGTCTCCAACGTCACCGGGCGGAACCTCGTGCGCGGGTACGGTTGCCCCGCCCCCCGCCCTCTACACTCGGCGCATGGCCTTTCCGGACATCCAGAGTTTCATGCGCCTCCTCGAGCAGCGCGGCGAACTGCTCCGCGTCACGACCCCGGTCAGCCGCGAGCTGGAAATCACCGAGATCGCCGACCGCATGGTCAAACAGGGCGGCCCGGCCCTGCTGTTCGAGAACGTCACCGGCAGCGACTACCCGGTCGCCATCGGCCTGCTGGGCACCAAGGAGCGCGTGGCGCTCGCCCTCGGCGTGGAGGATCTCGACGGACTGGCCGAGAAGGTCCGGAATCTCATCGACCTGTCCGGCGGCGGCAGCAAACTGGGCCTGCTGAGCAACGTCACGAAACTCCGCGACGCCATGAACCTCCCCCCACGCCGCGTCCGCAACGCCCCCGCGCAGGAGGTCGTGTGGCACGGCGACGAGGTGGACCTCTCGAAGATCCCGGTCCTGAAGTGCTGGCCCCTTGACGGTGGCCCGTTCGTCACGCTGCCCCTCGTGATCACGAAGGACCCGGAGACCGGCGAGCGCAACATGGGGATGTACCGCGTGCAGGTCATGAGCCGGAACACGACCGGTATGCACTGGCAGCGGCACAAGACTGGCACCAAACACCTGGAGAAGGCGAAGAAGCTCGGGAAGAGGCTGGAGGTCGCGGTCGCCATCGGCGGAGACCCGGCCCTGATCTACGCCGCCACCGCGCCCCTGCCGCCCGTGCCAGGCCTGGACGAATTTGCGCTGGCCGGGTACCTGCGCGGCCAGCGCTACCCCGTCGCCAGGGGGATCACGGTGGATCTGGACGTGCCCGCCAACGCCGAGTTCGTGCTGGAAGGCTACGTGGACCCCAGCGAGGACTGGGTGATGGAGGGGCCGTTCGGGGATCACACCGGCTTCTACACCCTGCCGGACCTGTACCCGCACTTCCACGTCACCGCCGTGACCATGCGCCGCAACCCCGTGTACCTGGCGACCATCGTGGGCCGCCCCCCCATGGAGGACGCGTACCTGATCGAGGCGTCCGAACGGCTGTTCCTGCCCGCCGCGCAGCTCATCATCCCCGAGATCGTCGATTACCACATGCCGCCCGCCGGGGTCGCGCACAACCTCGTGTTCGTGAGTATCAAGAAGAGTTACCCGGGGCAGGCGTACAAGGTCGCCAACGGCCTGTTCGGTCTGGGCCAGATGATGTTCGCCAAGGTCATCGTCGTCCTCGACGAGGACGTGCCCGTCACCGACTTCGACGCCGTGTGGCGCGAGGTCACGCAGAAGGCCGTGCCGGGCCGCGACACCCTCACCACGCGCGGCCCCATCGACGTGCTCGACCACTCCAGCCGGGGCTGGGGCTACGGCGGGAAACTCATCATTGACGCCACCACCAAACGCCCCGAGGAGGTCGGCAGCGCCGCCAGCAGCCGCCCCGACCAGGCCGGGGACGTGCTGTCTCCCGAAGGCTTCACGCCGCGCGCCGCGCAGGACCTCCCCACCTTCGACGGCGTCCTCGCCCAGCGGCAGACCCTGGACGGGTACTGGCTGGTGGCGCTGCACAAGACCCGCGCCGGACAGGCCCGCGACCTCGCCGCCGCGTTCGCCGCGCACCCGGCCGCCCACGGCATCCGCCACCTCCTGATCTGCGACGACCAGACCGACGTGACCGACATCCAGGACGTCTGGTGGACCATCCTGAACAACATCGACGCCGAACGCGACGTCTGGGTGCAGGGTGAACTCCTCGCCTGGGACGGCGCACAGAAACTCCCACAGGAAGGCTTCGTCCGCGAGTGGCCGCCCAAGATCGTGATGGACAAGGACATCGTGGACCGCGTGGACCGCCTGTGGAACGTGTACGGCCTGCCGGAGCAGTGGCGCTGAGGTAACTGCGGCGGCGCTCCCCGGAACCACCCGGTACCTTCAGGGCATGCTGCGCGTCGCCTCTGCACTCAGGTACGTCCTGCCGGGCATCCTGTTCCTGATCACCCCGGTCTCGACCCTCCTGCGCACACCCTCACCTGAACTGTGGCAGTGGGTGCCCCCGCTGTTGCTGGGTGCGGCTGGCATCGGGTTCATCGGGCATGGCGTACTGATCCTGACCGGACGCGTACCGCCGTCACCGGCCCGGCAGACCGTGACACTAAACCGTGTCGGATCATCAGTGCTGCTGGGGTCCGGTTTGTTTCTGATCAGCTCATTCCTTCTTGTTCTCCCAGGGACTTCCGTCGTGAACGCAATTCGCTCTCGGAGCTGGACGTCGGTGTGACGTTCACCCTTTGATCGGTCCAGCCCGAATGAGCCCAGCGTACTTCAGCCCGCCAGTTGGCGGGCGAACTCATGTGGCGTGAGGTTCCCAAGAGAGCTGTGGGGACGGACGACGTTATAGTCCCGCCGCCAGATGGCGAGGCTCAGCCTCGCCTGCGGCACGCTCAAGAACCAGTGAACATTCAAGAACTCGTCACGCATCCGACCGTTAAAGCTCTCAATATAGGCGTTCTGAACGGGCTTTCCGGGGTCGATGAAGTGATGGGCGATGCCCTGCGAGTACGCCCACTGATCCAGGGCCCGGCCCGTAAACTCTGGCCCGTTGTCGGTCAGGAGCACTTCGGGTTTTCCGCGTTCCCGAATCGCGTCTGCCAGCAGACGCGCCACGGTGCTCCCGGGGATCGATGTCGACGCATAGCTGAGCACGCATTCCCTCGTGCCGTCGTCTACAACGTTGAGGATTCGGAACCGTTGCCCGTTGGCCAACTGATCACTGACGAAGTCCAGGCTCCAGCGCTCATTCGCTCGTGTCGGCGACGTGAGCGGCAGTCTGGTGTGGGCCTCCCCCTTTCTGCGGGTCTTTTTGCGGACGGCTAAGCCTTCATTCCGGTACACGCGGTAGACGCGCTTGTGGTTAACGGTCTCGCCCTGGCGGCGCAGCAGGATGTGGAGACGCCGATATCCGAACCGGGGACGCTCGCACGCGAGCGTCCTGAGCTTGTCTGCCAGATCACGGTCATCTCTCGTCGCGCGATGACGCTGTGTAGAACGATGAAAACCAAGAACACGGCAGGCTCGCCGCTCACTGATCCCGAACAGGTGCCGCACTTCCTGGATGACCCGTCGTTTGATGGGCGTCTGGACCTGCGGCATCTGTTCGGGACTCACCACTTTCGGCCCACCACCTCCTTCAGGATGCTGTTATCGAGTGCCAGATGCGCCACCAGCTTCTTCAGGCGACGATTTTCTTCTTCCAGCTGCCGAACGCGCTTCGCGTCGTCCTTGGTCATGCCGCCGTACCGTGCCTGCCAGCGGTGAATGGTGGCCTTGGAGACCCCGGACAACCGAGCGACGTCACCGACCGCGGTGCCCGCCTCAACTTGGGCCAAGACATCAAGGATCTCGTTTTCGCTGTACTGCTTGTGCTTCATGACCCCTCCCTGGAGACGATCTTGTCTCATTCGGAGTGGGCCGACCAATTGGGGTCACGTCAGGTGGAGGCGCGCGTCACCAAAGTCTCTTCTCTCTCACATAGCTGCGCTGTGACGTATTCCTACGACGTGAACGGCCGCACTTATCAGAGCGATCGTATGGGGTGGAACGTGTTCAACAAGAACCGTGACGAGGGACCCGAATGCGCCGCTCTTGGGGACGATCGGCAACCCGAAGTGGGCGAAACCATCCAAGTGCTCTACGATCCTTCGAACCCACAGCAGGCAGTCCGCAGACCGGACCTCCCCGGCTCGTCACTGTTCGGCATGGTTTGGGGGACGGTCTTCACCTCCATGCTGGTGTTCATGCTCGTTCAGTTATGGAGGCAGTAGCACTGACTCAGCATTACAGCCGCACCAGCGCCGGGGTCAGGTCCTCGACCCGTGTGGCGCCGCACAGGGCCATGGCGAGGCGGACTTCGTCCTGCAGCAGCTCCAGGGTGCGTTCCACGCCGGTCTGTCCTCCGGCGGCGAGGCCCCACAGGGCGGCGCGGCCGAGGAACACGGCGCGGGCGCCGAGGGCGACGGCTTTCAGGACGTCCGTGCCGCGCGTCACGCCGCCGTCGAGGTAGATCTCTGTGCGGCCCGCGACGGCGTCCACGATCTCGGGCAGGGCCTCGAAGCTGCTGATGGCGGT